>JAJQBL010000020.1:0-5670 GCA_021203325.1 Clostridiales bacterium
TAGATCAGGCAAGGAAAGTTTGCCGGGATATAGGAGAGGCCCAGGAGCGCAGAGTTGAAGAAGAAACGCCTACTAAACTGTTTATTAACCTGTTTCAAGAATTATATGCCGCTCGAAAAATTCAGCTAGTCGGCTTGTTTATTGAAAACGACAGTATCAAAGCCCGCAGAATACAGACAAAAGCAGAAGGAGAAGGCGGAGAAATGGTAGGTTATGAAGATGAACAAAGCAATCAAATTTATTTAATTGCACGAGCGGCATATAATGCCGTCAGAAGGTATTATGCTGAAAGCGGCAATGTTTTCCCTGTTTCGTCTACAGGGCTTTGGAAACAGTTTATCTCAGAAGGAAAGATACTTCCGGAAATTAACAGCAAGACAGGAAAGACGCGAGTGGATAACAGAAAGACGATCGACGGTGAACAGCATAGGTATATTTGTTTTACTTTGGAAGCGTCAAAGGAGTTAATAGGCGAGGAACCGGCAGAAGAATAGCGAAAAGGCCGGGCTTTCAAGAAGTCCCGGTCTTTCCCTTCACTCGTTATTCCGCTCGTTCAAATATCAGAACGTCCCCCGGCTGGCAATCCAGGAGCGTACATATCTTTTCAATACTCCGCCAGGAAATAGGCCGTTTTTCCCTCAGAGCCTGAATTGCACCCTCAGAGAGCAGCTTTTCCGTCCGCAGCCTGTTTGTATTATATCCCTTGCTTTTTAATGCGGCGAGAATATCAATTTTATATTTCATTGGCATAGAATAACCCCCTAAAAGCTCCATAGTTTCCTTTTATATGATAAATGAAAACTGCACTGAAATCAATGTAAAAACTGCACAAAACGGGGCTTGATTCTTTGGTTAAAATGTCAATGGTAATTGCATTGAAAACGATGTAAAATAGAATTACACTAAAACAGATGTAACTGCAGAAAGGAGCGTTTTTCATGGCTATCACCCCACGCACGCAAAAAGACGGTTCACTTGTCTATGAAATCTCTTATACCATGACAGACCCCAGCACCGGGAAGAGAAAATACTATAGCGAGCGGTGGCACCCCAAAAAGGGAAGCTCTGCAAAGGTGACAGAGCGAGAGGCGAAAAAAGAGGAAGGCGTATTTATTGAGCGGTGTAAGCGGGGCGAAGTTCTCACCAAGAAGGAACAGAAGCAACAGCAGAAGGAACAGGCAGAGCAGGCGGAACGGGAACGGCTGGAACGGGAGAGCAAACCCACCTATAAGGAATATACCAAGACTTTTCTTGACCGCCTTGCAACGGTGGAAAAGTGTGCAGAAGGTTCCATTTCAACTTATTCTCTTACGCTGGAAAAAGCATTTCCCTTATTTGGGGAAATGAAGCTCGAAGATATAACGGAAACCATGCTCCGCAAATATGTAAATGACCTCAATGGAGAGTATGCATACAACACGGCAAGGAGCCACTTTGTAACATTAGATCATTTGTTCAAGATGGCGGTAGAGGACGGAATCCTCACTGTTTCACCGATGGACAGAATAAAGCCGCCCAAGAAGGGAAGGGACGAGCCGGAGAAACAAAAGGTACTCGATGAAGATACTATGCGTTATCTTATGAACTGTTTGAATCAGGAATCGCCCATGTGGAAGGCGTATGTTACCTTTATGAGTGACACAGGGTGCAGGAGAGGAGAAACTACCGGCCTGAAATGGGAATCCGTAGATTTGACCAAGGGGCGCGTTTTAATCTGCAATAACAGACAGTACACCCCCGGAAAAGGTGTACACGATGTAAAGCCAAAAACCGGGAAAAGCCGTCTGATTCCCATTAGTGAAAGAACCGTTCTCGTGCTGAAAGCATGGAAAAAGGAACAGATGGAATATTCATTTCAAAAAGGAATCCCACAGCCTGAGTACTGCTTTACCGTGAAGGGTCAGGCCATGAACCCCTGTTCCGTCAATGGATACTTCAAGAAGTTAGGTGAAAAGACCGGCATTCCGAATCTTCACCCTCATATGCTCAGACATACCAATATTACTATCAGTTTGGCGAACGGAGCCGATATAACCAGCGTCAGCAAGAAAGCAGGTCATTCCAACATTGCCACAACCTTAAACATCTATAGCCACGCAAGCGAGGATTCTATGAGACGGGCAGTAGCAAAATATGATGAAGTGATTTATGGAGAAGAAGAACAGAAGAAGGCACAGTGAAAGGAGATGTTACAACATGAACAGCACAAAGCCACCAACGCCCCTAAAGGCAATCCGGGCGAAATGCCTTGATTGTGTTTGCTTCCAGCCGTCAGAGGTGCGGAAATGCCCCGCGAAGGAGTGCCCCCTATGGCCGTTCCGCATGGGAAGAAATCCAAACCGAGCGGGCATAGGTGGCGGGAAAGTCCCCGCCGGTAATCAGCAGGAAACAGTTGCAGCAGAGCCGCCCCAGGAAGCGGCGCACGCCCCAAAAACGCACGTTTAACGGGGCAAATTCAGGCGAAACAACAGCCGGGTAGAATCTATATACCCCGCTCGTTTGGCTCTAAATCGCCTGTTAAACAGGCGCTGGAGCGAAGAAAAACAGAACTACAGAAAGGGAACTTGCAATTATAGCCGTAAAAAATAGCAAGTATAGTTGCGGTTAATGCGTCTCGATGAAACGCCGGGGCATAGTAACCCCTTCTCAATATCCAAGAGGAAGAACAGAAACCGTCAGATCATGGTTCCCCGCCTGTATCTATGGCGGTATGGAAAAACCTACATAACACAGCAGAAAGGAAAGAATAACCGATGAATGTTAAAACGTTTGCTTCTATGATTCTTGATCCGGGAGATTCACAACTAACCATTAAACTGGCAAAAGACCCCACAGCGGGATATGAAATAATCACTCAGTATCACCCAAATGACCCCTATGATATAGCGGCCTTCGGAGACTGGAAAATCGCCAACATCACAGCCGTTACCGAAAACTATTTTGAACTCATCATAGAAACCCGCTGCACCGTCGTCACAGAATAAAACACGCCTTTTTAGCTTTTGCGGAATTTTTAAGGTTCCCCGGCATTGGCTCAGATGGAACGCTCATTCCCCCACCCCCCCGGTCAAAGACCAAATACAGGGCAGGAAAAGACCACCAAAAGACCAAAGCCACAAGCTAAAAAGGCGTTTTATATCGTATTGCAATTTCACGCAAAGTATGATAAAATATAGAAAGACCAAAAAGACCAACTTTCCATATATAGGATAGAGCAGGGAACGCAGCGGCAAAAAATAAAGCAGTACGGTTTTTGTACGGTTTTTGAGGGTGCAGCCGCTTCTCAGAAAAAGGCACACATCGTTTTTTGTTGATATATCAGGCAAAACTAAAGCGGGGGGTAAACCAAGATAACAAAACAGTAAAATTGGTAACACCATCTCTTTGCAATATTTTTATCTTTTCCTTTCATTTTTGTTGATTTTTCTCCGTTATGAGAGGAGCTATTTGTGTAACCCTCCAATTTTCTGCAAGTTCCGCGTTTTCCTCTTGCATTTTAACGCAGACTCTGCTATAGTATTCCACAGACAAGGACGTCAGTGCCGCATAGCTGCGGCGCTGGCCTTTTTGTTTCTGCCCGGTGTCTCCCCGCGCCGGGGCAGGCCCTCCGGCGCGTTGGGCGCTCCCTCCTTTTTCCCGTCCGGCGCGCCGCTTCCTTTTCCTCCTCCATATTCCTTTTTCGGGAAAGCCTCCGGTGTGCGCACCGGAGGCTTTCACCCTGTCAGGCGGCGGGCTGTGCCCATCCTCCGGAAAATTCAGCGGCAAAACCCGCTTTCTGCCTTGACGAAATTTGCCGGGGCGGTTACAATAGAACTGACTGGTTTCAGAGCTGCCCCATCGTCTGCGCGGGACGGATGGCGGCTTTCCGGAGGGCGGCCCGCGCAACCGCCGCCCGAATGTACGAAGGAGGCACATTCTCATGTCTGTCAAGCATATTTTCGTCACCGGCGGCGTGGTTTCCGGCCTGGGCAAGGGCATCACCGCCGCCTCCCTGGGCCGCCTGCTGAAGCAGCGGGGCCTGCGGGTGGCGCTGCAAAAGCTGGACCCCTATATGAACGTGGACCCCGGCACCATGAACCCCATCCAGCACGGCGAGGTCTTTGTCACCGACGACGGCGCGGAGACCGACCTTGACCTGGGCCACTACGAGCGGTTTGTGGATGAGAACCTGACCGTCCACGCCTCCGTCTCCTCCGGCAAAATCTACTCCACCGTGCTGGACAAGGAGCGCCACGGCGACTTCCTGGGCCGCACCGTGCAGATCATCCCCCACATCACCGACGAGATCAAGAACCGCATCTACCGGATGGAGAAGGGGGAGCCCAAGGACGTCATCATCACCGAGATCGGCGGCACCGTGGGCGACATCGAATCCCAGCCCTTCCTGGAGGCCATCCGGCAGATCAGCCGGGAGCTGCCCCAGGAGGACTGTATGTTCATCCACGTCTCCCTGATCGTCACCATCCCCGGCTCCGGGGAGCAGAAGAGCAAGCCCACCCAGCACTCCTGTAAGGAGCTGCTGAGCATCGGGATTCAGCCCGACGTCATCATGTGCCGGGCGGACAGCGCCATTGACAGCGACATCCGCCGGAAAATCGCCCTGTTCTGCAACATTCCCCCGGAGAACGCCATCGCCAACCTGACCGCCCCCATCCTCTATGAGGTCCCCCTGATGCTGGAGGAAGAGGGCCTGGGCAAGGTGGTGTGCAAGCGGCTGAAGCTGAACTGCCCGCCCCCCGACCTGACGGAGTGGAGCGCCATGGTGGCCCGGGCCAAGGCCGTGGTGGACGGCGAGGTGGAGATCGCCCTGGTGGGCAAGTATGTGGCCCTCCACGACAGCTACCTGTCCGTGGTGGAGGCCCTGACCCACGGCGGCATTGAGAACGACGTGAAAATCAAAATCCGCTGGGTGGATTCCGAGCTGGTCACGGAGGGCAACGTGGCCCAACAGCTCGCCGGCGTCCACGGCATCATCGTCCCCGGCGGCTTTGGCGACCGGGGCATCCAGGGCATGATCGAGGCCATCCACTGGGCCAGGGTGAACAATGTCCCCTCCTTCGGCATTTGCCTGGGGATGCAGATGACGGTGGTGGAATACGCCCGCTCCATGGCGGGACTCACCGACGCCCACTCCTCCGAGCTGTGCAAAAACACCCCCTACCCCGTCATCGACCTGATGCCGGAGCAGCGGGACGTCCACGACAAGGGGGCCAGTATGCGGCTGGGGGCCTATCCCTGCAAGCTCATCGACCACAACTCCCGCACCTATGCCGCCTACGGGGCGGAGGTCATTTACGAGCGCCACCGCCACCGCTACGAGTTCAACAACGATTACCGGGAGATCCTCACCAAAAACGGCCTGAAGCTGGTGGGCCTCTCCCCCAACAACCGGCTGGTGGAGGTGGTGGAGGTGCCCAACCACCCCTGGATGGTGGGCGTCCAGTTCCATCCGGAGCTGAAGAGCCGCCCCAACAAGGCCCATCCCCTGTTCCGGGACTTCATCCGGGCCGCCAAGCGGTACCGGGAGGAGACTTATCACACCAATCCCTGAACAAAACGGCCCCCGACAGCCTGTGCTGTCGGGGGCCGTTTTTGACTCTGTTTCGGCGTCCGGGGCTTACTGGGCGGTGATGCTCAGGCCGTCGGCGTCATAGCCGCTGGTGTAGCCGC
>JAJQBL010000020.1:5770-52589 GCA_021203325.1 Clostridiales bacterium
TAGCTGGTGGAGGTGGTGTCTGTCAGTTTCGTCCAGGAGCCGCCGGAGACCTTGCGGAACACCCGGTACTTGGCGGCCCCGCTGACCGCCTCCCACTCCACCGTCACGCCGCTGGAGGTGCCGGTGACGCCGGACAGGACGGGGGTGGCCAGCAGGGAGGAGGTGGACAGCGTCCAGCACTGGGCGGCGGACAGGCTCTCGGTGGAGATGCGGATGTTGCTGCCGCTGGAGGAACCTGCGCTGGCCAGGCAGCACTGAGTGGCGCACTTGGGCACCAGGCAGTAACTGTCCGACCCGGTGGGGAGGATCTGCCACAGCTGGTTATCGTCCCCGTCGTAGCTCTCCTGCCGCACGTTGGTGCCGGTGATGGGGGTGCCGTTCTTCACGGCCAGGGCCAGGCCGGAGCTGGCGTTGATGATTTTGTAGTAGCCGCTGCTGACATAGGTGATTTTGAACTTCTGGGCGGTGGTACCGCTGCCCGACGCCAGCTCGATGTTGGCGTTGGCGGAGGTGGAATCGTCCTCAACGGCCACGGCGTTGCCCGAGTTCTGGGTGGAGTAGATGTAATAGGAGCCGTCGCTGACGGTGGCCGCCTTGGCCAGCACGGTGAAGGTCAGGGAGAACACCGTCTCCGTCCCGGCGGAGGTGGTGGCCGTCACCTTATACTTGTAAATGCCGGGGGAGAGCTGGCTGAACAGCAGGTCGTCGTCCAGATTGCTCAGGTCGTAGCTGGTGGCGTTGGGGGTCACGGACTCATAGCAGCCGGACACCTTATCGCCGGACTTGGTGTAGCACCCCGCCGTCACCTTGGTGATGGTCTTGGAGGAGGACAGCGTCCCGGACACCGAGAAGGCGGTGCCGGTGGTCATGGTGACGGGGAGGGTGTAGCCGCTGATGGTGACGGTGGAGGTGGAGGAATCGCCGTACTTGGCCCAGTAGGTGTCGGTGGCCAGCTTCTGCCGGGTCGCGTAGGTGGAAGAGCTGCACCCCTCAAAGTACTTGGCGAAGTAATAGGCGGCGTTGGACGCCCCTTCTTCCGTGTTCGGCACGCTGCGGAGGTAGCTGGAGGTCTTCACTGCGCTGTCCCAGAGACCCCCCAGCTCCTGGGCGGTGAAGCCCATCTGGCCGGCGACTGTGTCGTAGTTGGAGGGGTAAAGGCTTTTCAGGTTGCTGAGCCGGGTGCTGGACCACTGGCACAGGCCGTAGTACCCGCCGGAGCCGGTGATGGTGGGGTCCAGACCGCTCTCGGTATACATATTGGCCAGCACGCCGCAGGCTGCGGCGGTGTTCAGCCCCAGGGTGTCGGTGAGGTAGGTATAGATGGTGCTCTCATTGCCGCTGGTGGAGGCGGTCATGATGCCGTCCTCTCCGGAACCGCCCTCCATCTCTGCCAGGAACACGTCCAGGACGGGCAGGTCGTCGTCCGTCAGGGTCTCCGCCCGGGGGTAGGCGTCCTCGTCCCACTGGGCCTCGAACATATAGTAGTAGAAGTCGGTGTCCTCATAGTCCACTTCGGAGCACCAGCTCACCGCCACCTCCACCGGCTCCTCCTGACCCTCCAGGGTGAGGAGAACGGTGTCCGGGAACTGCTCCAGCAGTTCCTCCAGCGTGGGCCGCTGGGTGAAGGAATAGGCGGTGTCCGCCCCGTCCAGGGCGGCGGCAGTGACAATCCCCGCCGTCTGAGTCTCCGTCTGGGCGGGTTCCTCCGTGTCAAGCTCCGCGGCGGCGGCCCCAACGGCCCCTGTCCCTGTCAGGACGGCCGCGCACAGCAGCGCCGCTCCGATCCGTTTCCATTGTTTCATCCGTCTCATCTCACACGTCCCTTTCTGGTTCTCATGGTGTGTACTGCGTCCTGCCAATAAGTATAACATCTTTTGTAACTATTTGCAACCTTTGTTACCATTTTTTCTTTCTCTTTTTTTCTGAAACGCCCGGTTTTTCTATCTTGACATCGGGGTTCCGGTGTGTTACCATGAGTGCGCTTGCGCGGAGGGCATATCATTCGGCAGAAATGATACGCCGGATAAGGCTACAGGCTGAAACGCCTGTACTTTATCCGGCGCTGTTTTTTCGGGCGGGGCGGCATCAGGAGGGATTTTTTATGGACTTTTTGACCGGAAACATCAGAACGATCTACTTCAAATACCTGGCCATGGCCTTTGGCGGTTCGCTGATTTCCTCCGTCTACGGCATTGTGGACATGGCCATGGTGGGCAACTACCAGGGGCCGGAGGGCACCTCTGCCCTGGCCATCGCCGCGCCGCTGTGGAACATCATCTTCAGCCTGGGGATGCTGATGGGCATCGGCGGCGCCGTCCTCCTCAGCACCCTGCGGGGCAAGGGGCCGGGGAACGAGGCGGCGTCCAACCAGTTCTTCACCGCCGCCGTCATCGGCGGGGCCTTCCTGTCCGTTGTGGTGTGGGTCGGGCTGATTTTCTTTGATGACCAGCTGCTGACCCTCTTCGGGGCCACGGAGGAGCTGCTCCCCCTGGTGAAGCAGTACATCCTGCCCATCAAATTCATGGTGCCCGTCTACCTGTGGACCCAGCTGCTGTCCGCCTTCCTCCGCAACGGCGGCGACCCCGGCCTCGCCACGGCGGCGGTGTGGATCGGCTGCCTGTTCAACATCGCGGCGGACTACTTCTTCATTTTCGTCCTGGGCTGGGGGCTGTTCGGCGCAGGCTTCGCCACCATTTTGGGGACAATTCTCACCCTGCTCATCATGCTGGCCCACTTCTTCGGCAAAAAGAACACCCTCCGGCTGGTGCGGCCTGTAGCCCTGGGGGCGAAGCTGTGGAAAATCACCGTCACCGGCTTCTCCACCTTCTTCGTGGACGTGGCCATGGGCATCCTGACCATCCTGTTCAACCGGCAGATTCTGGCCCTGCTGGGCGCCAACGCTCTGTCGGTCTACGCCATCATCATCAACATCAGCACCCTGGTGCAGACCTGCGCCTACAGCATCGGCCAGGCGGCCCAGCCCATCCTCTCCACAAACTTCGGCGCGGGGCAGGGGGACCGCATCCGCAGGGTGCTGGTCTACGCCCTGGGGACGGTGGCGGCCCTCAGCGTCATCTGGACGGCGGTGGACCTGGCCTTTCCCAACGCCCTGGTGCGCCTCTTCATGACCCCCACAGAGGAGATTCTGGCCATCGCCCCCACCATTATCCGGCGGTACAGCATTTCCTACCTGCTGCTGCCCTTCAACATCTTCTCCACCTACTACTTTCAGGCCCTGATGCGGCCGGGCACCGCCTTCGCGGTGTCCGTGTCCCGTGGGGCGGTGATCAGCGAGGCGCTGATCTACCTCCTGCCGGCGGCGGCGGGGGCGGACGCCATCTGGTTTGCCATGCCCGTCACCGAGCTGGTGGTGGCCGTCTATGTGACGGTGATGATGGTGCGGTACACCAGGGAGTTGACCTAAACGCAAAGGCGGCGCACTCTCCGCCGGAGTGCGCCGCCGGGGCACGGCCTGTGCCCCACACCTGGGCAGAGGGCCGCAAGCCTGACCCTCCGCCCGGCGTTTTGCCGTCCCGCAGCCTGTTTTGGGGCTGTGGGCGGCGAAACAGGAAGGAGGATAAGCTGTTCCCGCTGTCCACGTTCAGTATATGCAGGGGTAAGCGGTTCATACCGGCTTTTTTTGCCAGTTTTTGGCTGCAACTTTTTCGGGTTTCCCCCTTGCATCCCGGCGTTTGCCATGCTAAAATAAAATATGTATAGCCTTTTGCCCGAAAAAGGCTTCTTTTCTGTTTCTTTTCCGGCGGGGCTGCCCCGCTGGGCGGAGTCGTGCGGCCTGCCTCCGTCCGTTTCCTGCCCGGGCCGAACGTTTCCGCCCCGGGCGGCCGCACCACTATTTGATTCCATTTTAAAGAAGGATGTATTTCATTGACCTTTCAAGACTGTCACTTAATCGAACCTATTCTCCGGGCCCTGACCGAGCAGGGCTACACCGAGCCCACCGCCATTCAGGCGGGGGCCATCCTCCCCGCCCTGGAGGGGCGGGATATTTTGGGCACCGCCCGCACCGGCACCGGCAAGACCTGTGCCTTCGCAACCCCCATCCTGCAGCTGCTGAGCCAGCGGCCTGCCCAAGGTCGGCCCATTCGGGCGCTGGTGCTGACCCCCACCCGGGAGCTGGCCATTCAGAATCAGGAGTGCTTTGAAGCCTACGGCAGGTATCTGGACCTGAAAAGCGTGGTCATCTTCGGCGGCGTGGGTCAGAACCCCCAGGTGGAGGCCATCCAGTCCGGGGCGGACATTCTGGTGGCCACTCCGGGGCGGCTGGCCGACCTGTACCAGCAGGGGCTGCTGGATCTGTCCCATCTGGAGATCTTCGTGCTGGATGAGGCCGACCGTATGCTGGACATGGGCTTCATCCACGATGTGCGGAAGATCCTGAAATGGCTGCCCAAGGAGAAGCAGACCCTGTTCTTCTCCGCCACCATGCCGGAGGAACTCACCGACCTGGTGGGCAGCCTGCTCCACAAACCCGTCCGGGTGTCGGTGGACCCGGTGAACTCCACCGTGGACGCCATCGAGCAGCGGGTCTACAAGGTGGACAAGGGCAACAAGACCCGCCTCCTGGTGCGGCTGCTGGCCCAGAACGACTGGCCCTCCGTGCTGGTGTTCACCCGGACGAAGCACGGGGCCAACAAGGTGTCCAAAGAGCTGGAGAAGGCGGACATCCCCGCCTCCGCCATCCACGGCAACAAGAGCCAGACCGCCCGTCAGGCCGCCCTGTCCGGCTTCAAGGCCGGGGCGCTGCGGGTGCTGGTGGCCACCGACCTGGCCGCCCGTGGCCTGGACATTGAGGAGCTGGCCTGCGTCATCAACTATAACCTGCCGGAGGTGCCGGAGACCTACGTCCACCGCATCGGCCGCACCGGCCGGGCGGGCCACGGCGGCATCGCCATCTCCTTCTGCGACTTTGACGAGCAGCCCCTCCTCCACGACATTGAAAAGCTCATCCGCAAGACCGTCCCGGAGGTGAAGGGCCACCCCTTCCCCATGCAGCAGACCCAGCCCAGCCCCAGGGACAAGCAGGGCCGCATCATCAACGCCGAGGACCAGGAGGCCCGGGAGGCCGCCAGAGCCGCCGCCAAACAGCGCCGGGAGGCCCAGAATCCCCAGCAGCAGGCCGCCCCGGCCCAGCCGGAGCAGAAGCCTGCCAAGCCGGCAGAAAAACCGGCAAGGTCGGCAAAGCAGCAGCCCGCAAAGCCGGAGCCTGCCCCGTCCAAACCGGCCCAGACTCCGCCGGAGGCCCCCGCCAAAGCCTCCGCCAGAAAAAAGAAGGGGAAACAGACCGCCCCCGCCGCCTCTGTGTCCGAGCTGTTCGGGGTGGACATCCCCGGCCTGCTGCCCGACCCGGTGGAGGAGCCGCCGGCGCTGGAGGAGAAGTTCGACTCCTCGGACATTCTCCACCGCAAGCCCAAGAAGCCGGAGCGGCGGGTGGTGCCCTCCCTCAGCAGCGTCTCCCTGCTGCCCAACATCGAGCTGAAGGAGACCTTCGGCTCCAAGCTGCGGGAGGACAGCGTCTCCTTCTCCCCCACCGGCGGGGCGCTGGACGCCACCGACCGGATGTTCAAGACGAAAACCGTCCTGCCGGAGCAGTACGGCGGAAAAAAGCGGAACCCGGACGCCGAGGGCAGCTCCGGCCAAAAAAAGAAAAAGTCCGGCCAGACCGGGGCGGCATCGTCCAAATCCGCTGACCGGTCCGCCGGGAAACCGTCCTCCGCCCCGGCCCAGTCCGGCGGCAAGGCGTCCTCCGGCCAGAGCGGGAAAAAATCCGCCCAAAAAAGCGGCGGACAGAAGCCCGCCGCAAGTCCTCAGAAGCCGGTGGAAAAGTCCGCCAAACAGGGCAAAAAGGGGCGAAGCAGCCCAAAAAGGGCAAGCCAAACCAGAAGTTATCCACCGATGTGGATAACCGTGTGCAAAAGTTCGCCAAGCCCCACTACCCCGCCGACAGCGGGATGCGCTATTCCCGCACCAAGGACTCCACCGAGCAGGCCAGCCTGATGAAGCCCTACTATCTCAGCGACGTGGAGGATTCACACAAGTAACCCCCGTTGACAGGAGCGTTCCCATATGTTTTATTATTACCTCGCGGCGGCGGTTCTGGTGGCCCTGGATCAGGCGGCCAAGCTGATGACCCGCCGGTGCATCGCCCTGGGGGAGCACGTCACCCTGCTCCCCCATGTGGTGGGGCTGACCTATGTGCAGAATACCGGCATGGCCTTTTCCTCCCTGTCCTCCCACACGCTGCTGCTGACCGTCGTCTCTCTGGTGGCCAGCGTCCTGCTGGCGGTGGCCGTCTGGAAGAACCCCTTCCGCTCCAAATTCGCCAACTGGACGCTGACCCTGATTCTGGCCGGGGCGGTGGGCAACCTCATCGACCGGGCGCTGTTTGGCTTCGTCACCGATATGATCGAGGTGCTGTTCATCAACTTCGCCGTGTTCAACGTGGCGGACTCCTTCATCTGCGTGGGGGTGGCGCTGCTGATGATTTACGCCCTGTTCTTTGACAAGTCGGAGGATGCGCCGGAACAGGCCGGGAAGGACTGAGGGGAGCGCCATGGAAGAGCTGACCTTCACCGTCCCCGACGGGGCGGAGCTTCGGGCGGACGCCTTCCTCGCCGCCGCCCTGGAGGGCTTCACCCGCTCCGCCGTCCAGCGGCTGATGGAGGCCGGGCTGGTGACGCGCTCCGGCCGGCCGGTGAAGAAGAACACCCGCCTGGCCCCCGGCGACCGGCTCACCGTGGAGGTTCCCGACCCGGAGCCTATTGACGCGAAGCCCCAGGACATCCCCCTGGACGTGGTCTATGAGGACGAGGACGTCATCGTGGTGAACAAGCCGGTGGGGATGGTGGTCCATCCCGCGGCGGGCCACCCGGACGGGACGCTGGTGAACGCCCTGCTGTACCACTGCGGGGACAGCCTCTCCGGGGTCAACGGCAGGCTCCGCCCCGGCATCGTCCACCGCATCGACCGGGACACCAGCGGCCTCATCATCGCCGCCAAGAACGACGCCGCCCACCTGGCCCTGGCGGAGCAGCTCCAGGACCACACCCTGGCCCGCACCTATGAGACCATCGTGGTGGGCGGCCTCCGGGAGGACTCCGGCACCGTGGACGCCCCCATCGCCCGGCACCCCGTTGACCGGAAGCGGATGGCGGTGGTGGCGGGGGGCAGGCGGGCCGTCACCCACTGGCAGGTGCTGGCCCGGTACCCCGGCTACACCCGGCTGGAGTGCCGCCTGGAGACGGGCCGCACCCATCAGATTCGGGTCCACATGGCGTATCTCGGCCACCCCGTCCTGGGGGACACCGTCTACGGCAGCAAAAAGCCCTATCCCGGGCTGGCAGGCCAGTGCCTCCACGCGAAAAAACTGGTCTTTCGCCATCCCCGCACCGGGGCGCAGGTGGAGGTGGAGTGCCCTCTGCCGGAATATTTTGTGAACGTGGCGGAGAAGCTGGAGGGGAGAAGGTAGGCGGGCTGTCCAGACGGTTTGCCTGAGAACCGGAGCTTGACAAAACGGCCACGCCAGGCTATAATAAGCATAGAAAGGGCGCTGTCCGGTAACGGCTAGCCCCCGTTAGATTAAGAAGTAACCGTATCCGGTGGCAATGGGGCGGTTACTTCTTTTTGTTTAACATCTGTATGAACAGGTTACAAACACCGATAATAACCAGGAAAAGCGTTAAGACTTCCATCGTACTCATCGGGCAGCCCCCCTTTCCGAAGGACAGGGGACGCAAGAAGCTGCCCCCGTAAAGGGGCAAACCGCCACTGTATTGGACAGCGCCAACCCTCGAAAAGAGGGTCAATGACAGACTACCACAATTTGCTTCAAAAAGCAAGCAGTTCTGTCGATAGATTGTAAGGTCAGCCTGCCCGCTTGTCCCCCATTTCTCTGCGAAACGAATTTGCGGCGTTATTATGCCCATGTTAATCCCCGTTGCTTGCCGCAACGGGGCCTTTCGTGGTATCCTCTCCTTATCAGCAAGGAGGTGCTGTTTGATGTTCAGTGAAAATTTGAAAGCGCTGCGGAAGCAAAAAGGCATGAGCCAGGAGACGCTGGCTCAGCAGCTCCATGTGGTGCGGCAGACTGTGTCCAAATGGGAGAAAAATTTGTCTGTCCCCGACGCGGATATGCTGATCCGCATTGCGGAGCTGTTCGAGGTGTCCGTCTCCGACCTGTTGGGGGAGCAGATTCAGCGGGAGCCGGAGATGAGCCAGGTGGCCGCCCAGCTGGCCCTCCTGAATGAGCAGCTGGCCAACCGCACCCGCCGCCACCGGCGGATTTTCCGGGGCGTACTGATTGGGCTGGCCGCAGTGGTGGTGCTCACTCTGGCGCTGAGCTTTGCGGGGGCGGTGACCTTCCTATCGGTGCCGGAGAACCTGACCACGGTGGATTTGGTCTGCACCCTGGACGGGGAGGCGTATGGGTACACCATCACCTACGACCAGAACTACCGGGTGGTGGAGGCCGGCGGCGACGCCTGGCTCTTTGACCACGTCGGTATGGACGAGTACAGCGACGCCAACCGGCAGATCGCCCTCATTGAGGACTATTTTGACCTCCGGGGCGGCACCGTCACCGTAACGGAGCAGGAAGCTGCATCCTACGCAGAGACAGAGTGACCCACACAGAACGCCCCCACCGGCGGGAATCCCGCCGGTGGGGGCTTGTTTCCGTTTGCAATTACGATTCTTCTGTCTGGGGCACTTCTCCGCCGCCCTCCAGGGCCTCCGGGGCCTGATAGACCGCCTCGAAGTCCTCCCGGCTCATGGTCTCGTACTCCAGCAGATATTCCGCCGTGGCGGTGAGCTGGGCCATGTCCCGCTGCAAAATCTCCCGGCACTGGGCGTAGGCTTTCTCGATGATGGAGCGCACCTCCCGGTCGATTTTGGCGGAGACCTCCTCGGAGTAGGGCTTGGCCTGGGCCATGGAGCGGCCGATGAACACCTCGCCCTTGCTGTCGTCATAGACGACAGACCCCAGTTCCTCGCTCATGCCGTACTTCGCCACCATGGAGTGGGCGATGGAGGTGGCCCGCTCCAGGTCGTTGCTGGCCCCGGTGGAGATGTCCCCCAGCACCAGCTCCTCCGCCACCCGGCCCCCAAGGAGGGCCACGATGTCCTCATACAGCTCGGTGCGGCTGACAAAGCTCTTGTCCTCCTCCGGCAGGGAGATGGTCATGCCGCCGGCCTGACCCCTGGGGACGATGGTGATTTGATGCACCGGGTCGTGGGTGGGCAGGGCGTGCATGGCCACGGCGTGGCCCGCCTCGTGCCAGGCGGTGAGTTTTCGGGCCGCCGGGGTCACCACGCTGCTCTTCTTCTCCGGCCCGGCGATGACCTTGATGATGGAGTCCTGCAGGTCCTGCATGGTGATGAAGGGCTGATTCTTCCGGGCGGCCAGGAGAGCCCCCTCGTTCATCAGGTTCTCCAGGTCGGCGCCGGTGAAGCCGCCGGTGCCCGCCGCCAGGGTGTGCAGATCCACATCCTCCGCCAGAGGCTTCTTCCGGGCGTGTACCTTTAAGACCTCTTCCCGGCCTTTAATGTCGGGGAGGCCCACATAGATTTGGCGGTCAAACCGCCCCGGCCGCAGCAGAGCGGGGTCCAGAATGTCCACCCGGTTAGTGGCCGCCATGACCACCACGCCGGAGTTGCCTTCAAAGCCGTCCATCTCCACCAGCATCTGGTTCAGGGTCTGCTCCCGCTCGTCATGGCCGCCGCCCAGGCCGGCGCCCCGCTGACGGCCCACGGCGTCGATCTCGTCAATGAAGATGATGGCGGGGGCCACCTGCTTGGCCTGGTCGAACAGGTCCCGGACACGGCTGGCGCCCACGCCCACATACATCTCCACAAAGTCGGAGCCGGAGATGGACAGGAAGGGCACCCCGGCCTCCCCCGCCACCGCCTTGGCCAGCAGGGTCTTGCCGGTGCCGGGAGGGCCTACCAGCAGAATGCCCTTGGGGATGCGGGCCCCCAGCATGGTGTACTTCTCCGCGTCCTTCAGAAAGTCCACCACCTCGGCCAGCTCTTCCTTCTCCTCCACGGCCCCGGCCACGTCGTCAAAGGTCACCTTCTGCTTCATGTCCTCCTGGGAGACGGTTCTGGCCTTACCGAAGTTGTTCAGGGGGCCGCTGCCTCCGCCCCCGCCGTTCAGGTTGGCCTGGCGCAGCAGCAGGAAGTACAGCAGCAGGGCCATGACGCAGCCTCCCAAAATGCTGGGCAGCCACACCTGCCACCAGGGGGTGCCGCTGTCCGGGAGGTAGTTGTAGCTGACAATGATGCCCTCTTGGGCCTGCTCCTCAATGAGGTCGTTCAGGTCGCTGTAAAACAGCTCGGTGCTGGCCACCTGGCAGACCACGGTGGTGCTGTCCAGGTACGCCTCGGAAAGGCCCAGGGTCGCCACCCCGTCCCGGACGGAGACGGAGGACACCTGTTCCTCCTGGAACAGCGTCACCATCTGGCTGTAGCTCACCTCCACCGTAGTCCCTCCGCTGCCGGAGTTGGTGTACAGGAAGGCCACCAGGCCAATCAGGACGATATACATGAAAATCGTCGTAATCGTTCTCTTGTTCAAATGCTCTGCTCTCCAATCTGCGATTTGCCGCTGGGAAAGGCATCAGGCGCGTCCCTGCGGCCGGCCCGCCGCGCCTGTGAGGCTGTTGGTCGGTCAGCCGCCGTAGACCTCCGGTTTCAGGATGCCGATATAGGGCAGGTTCCGGTATTTCTGGTCGTAATCCAGGCCGTAGCCCACCACAAAGGCATCGGGCACGGTGAAGCCCACATAGTCGGCGGTGATGGGCTTCGTCCGGCGCTCCGGCTTGTCCAGCAGGGTGCAGATGGAGACGGAGGCCGCCTTCCGCAGCCGCAGCAGGTTCATCAGGTAGTACAGGGTGCTGCCGGAGTCCAGAATGTCCTCCGCCACGATGACGTGATACCCCTCCAGGTTCATGGAGATGTCCTTTTTGATCTCCACCTGGCCGGAGGATTTGGTGCCCCCGCCGTAGGAGGAGACGGAGAGGAAGTCCACCAGGCAGGGCAGGTCGATGGCCCGGCTCAGGTCGGCCATGAAGATATAGCTGCCCCGGAGGACGCTGAGGAGGAGGATCTTGTCCTCGCCCTGAAAGTCCCGGGTGATCTCCGTCCCCAGGGCCCGCACCCGGCTGCGGAGCTGCTCCTCGGTGAACAGCACCTGTGCAATGTCTTGTTCCATACCCATTGTGATGGCCTTCTTTCTGATTTTTGTGTCATTAGCCTGAGGAGGCTGTACTCCTTAGACAAGGTTTGATAAAGAAAATAGGTGTTTTCCCTCCGGGGGCCCCATTTCTCGTTCCGCCGAGAAATGGGGGAAAGAGGGCGGCTTAAGAGGGCCGCTGTGCGTCCCTCTTAAGAATCTCCCTCTATCCCGCCGGGGCTTCGCGCTGTCCAGCCCATTAAGTGGTCTATCCCGTCAGAGACGAAGTAACTTCTAGCTGGTGAGACTGCCGCCGATGGCGGCTGGCAGGGATTGCCGTTTCGCCCTGCCGGAGGCGGGCGAAACGAGCAATTTTATCATCCTTTGGTCGATAAAATCTGATGTTCTGCGCCGCAACATTTTCCCCTGAACAAAGGCCCCCGTTCGTTTTACACCAAACCCCCGTTTTGTTATCTCCGCTCCGTGACGATATGCAGCGCTTCCTCCCCCGGCCGGGGCAGAAAGGCGCAGTCCGCCCCGAAGGCGCCCAGCGCCGCCACCTGCTCCCCGAAGAGGAACACCGGCAGGAAGTCCCGCTCGTTTTGGGGCACCTTGCTGTCGATCAGCAGCTTCTTCACCGTTTTCCGGCTTCTGGCAGGGAGGGTGATGGCGTCCCCGGTCTGCCGGGGGCGGAGGGTGTAGTCCCCCGGCCGCAGATAGAAGGAGTGGGGCTGGTTGAACTTCCCCTCCGGGCAGGGCTCCAACGCGCAGACCACCCGCCAGCGGGGGGTGTCTGTGACGCCGGGGACGGCCAGCGGGACGGGGAGAAACGGCTCGTCCTCTCCCGCTGTCAGCTCCAGTAGATCATAGACCCGCCGGGCGGTGAGGCCGCCGGGCAGGGGGACGAAGCCGGAGGGGCGTTCGTTCCTGCAAAGCTGCAAAATCTGGGCCCGCTGGCTGGCGGTCAGCACCACCTCCGGCGCAATCTGCGCCGCCAGCTGCTGCAGGGTCCGGCTGGACAGGGGGGCGGGGGCCTCCCCCAGCGCTGCCGCAGGGAGGGCAACGCCCCCCGGTATCGCCGCGGCCTGGGCGGTGAGCTGCGCCGCCTGGGTCTCCAGAAAGGCGTTGTCCGCCCGGAGTGCGGCCCCGTTCCGGCCCAAGGTCTCCGCCGCATTGGGCCAGCGGGTCTCCAGCAATGGGAACACCTCATGCCGGAGAAAGTTCCGGGTGTAGGCGGTGTCCCGGTTCGTCTCGTCCTCCACATGGGGGATGCCGTGGGCGGCGTTATAGGCTTCGATGTCCCGGCGGGAGGTGGTCAGGAGCGGCCGCACCAAATCGCCCCGACGGGGGGCGATGCCGCCCAGCCCGTTCAGGCCGCTGCCCCGGAGCAGGTGGAGGAGTATCGTCTCCCCATTGTCCTGGGCGTTGTGGGCGGTGGCGATGCGCTGGGCGCGGCAGTCCGCCGCCGTCTCCCGGAGGAAGGCGTAGCGGCAGCGCCGGGCGGTGTCCTCCAGCCCGCGGTGCTCCTTTGCGGCCAGGGCGGGGATGTCCGCCCCGCCGATGTGGACAGGGACGCCGTGGGCCCGGCACCAGCCCTCCACAAAGGCGCAATCCCGGCGGGAGTTTTCCCGGATGTGGTGGTCAAAGTGGGCGGCCTCCACGGTGAAGCCGTACTGCTCCCCCGCCTCCAGCAGCAGGGCCAGCAGACACATGGAATCCGCCCCGCCGGACACCGCCGCCAGAATCTTCCCCCCCGCCGGGGGCAGCAGATCCTCCTCCCGGCACAGCCTCCAGAACCCCTCCATCATCGCTCCTGATGGAAGGTGTCCCGGCCGGAGAAGGTGGTGAACTCCGGCAGCCACTGGACGATGACCTTCCCCGTCTCGCCGTGGCGGTTCTTGGCCACGATCAGCTCCGCCTCGTTCTTGTGCTCGGAGTCCTCATGATAATAGTCGTCCCGATAGATGAACATGACGATGTCGGCGTCCTGCTCGATGGCGCCGGACTCCCGGAGGTCGGACAGCATGGGCCGCTTGTCCTGTCGGCTCTCGTTGGCACGGGACAGCTGGGAGAGGCACAGCACCGGCACGTTCAGCTCCTTGGCCATGATTTTCAGGGCACGGGAGATGTCGCTGACCGCCTGCTGGCGGCTCTCCCCGGCGTAGCTCTTGCCGCCGGCGGACTGCATCAGCTGCAAATAGTCCACGCAGACCAGCCCCAGGTCCTTCACCCTCCGGCACTTGGCCAGCATATCGGTGACGGTGAGGGAGGGGTTGTCGTCAATGAGAATGTTGGTCTGGCTCAGCACCGAGGCGGCGTTGGCCACATCCGCCCAATCCTGCTCCTCCAAATTGCCGGTGACCAGCTTTTTGTTGTCGATCAGCGCCTCGTTGGACAGCAGGCGCATGGCCAGCTGCTCCCGGCTCATTTCCAGGGAAAAGTAGACCACGCTCTTCTTCGTGTTCTTCCCCGCCGTCAGCAGGATGTTCAGGGCCAGGGAGGTCTTGCCCATGCCGGGCCGGGCGGCCAGCAGCACCAGGTCGGAGTTGTTCAGGCCGGAAATCTGCCGGTCCAGGTCGGTGAGGCCGGTGCTGATGCCGGGAATGTCGCTGTCGCTGGCGGCCAGCTCCTCCAGACGGGTGTAAACGTTGTCGATGGCCTCGGAGATGTGGATCAGCCCCCGGCTGGCCCGGCCCTGGCGGATGTCATAGATGCGCTGCTCCGCCACCTCCAGAATGTCCTGGGCGGAGCCTTCGTTGCGCTGCACCATGCCGGTGATGTCCGCCGCCGTGTCCCCGATGCGGCGGAGCAGGCTCTTGTCCTGGACGATGGCGATATACTCCCCCACGTTGGCGGCGGTGGGGGTGATGTCCAGCAGCTGGAGGACGTAGTTCCGGGTGGTGTTCTCCTGATAGTACCCGTCGATGCGCATCTGCTCCAGCACCGTCACCGCGTCGATCTTCTGGGACAGATTGAACATCTTGTTAATGGTGGTGAACAGCTCCACGTTTTCCTTCTGATAGAAGTCGTCCTTGCTGAGGGCCTCCATCACCTGGGGGACGCAGCGGCTGTCGATGAGCATACTGCCCAGGACGGACTGCTCCGCCTCCAGGGAGTGGGGCACCTGGCGGTAGAGCAGGTCTTCGTTGTTCAGTTCCGGCATAGCGCGCCTCCCTGCCCTTTCAGGGCGATGATGTCAACGTTTATGGTGCAGCCCATCCTTTTAACGTAATCAACCTGTGCGAATTGTTTTACAATCCGTTGTAATTAAGAAAAAGTAACCGCCCTGGCCTACCAAGCGAGCGGTTACTTCTTAACCATCAACTAGGGGGCCAACCGTTGCCGGACAGCGCCTTTGTTGTTTTATTATATTCCGGCGTGTAGCATTTGTCAACATTCCCGGCCGGTTTCTCTTGACAAAATTCCTTGCCGGCTCTGTTCTTCCAGCGAAGAAAAATAGAGCCGCAGCTCTTACCCTTTGGGGAAAAATGTGATATTCTGTCAATGGCGCTGTCCAATACGGTGGCGGTTGGCTCCCTTCCCAGGGGGCAGCTTCTGCGCCCCCTGCTCTCAGGAAAGGGGGGCTGCCCAATGGCTACATCCGAAGTGTTACAACTTTGCCTTGTTATCATTGGCATTTGTAATCTGTTCATCCAGATAAGCAAAAAGAAGTAACCGCCCCAAGCCCACAGTGGCGGTTACTTCAGCGATCTACCCAGGGGGCTAACCGTTACCGGACAGCGCCCTTGTTACTATTATTATATACCCGATTCGGGCATCTGTCAACTCTGAGGCTTCAGGGTTTTTCTTTTTCTCTTTGCTTACCCCTCCACCACCATCACGTGAAAGCTCCCGGAAATCTCATACCCCATCCTGCACTTCACCTCGTAGGTGCCGAAGGCCTTGATGGGCTCGGCGCTGAGCCGGGCCTTGGGGATGTCATAGCCGTACTGCTTCTTCAGCATATCGGAGATCTCCTTGGTGGTGATGCTGCCGAAGAGCTTTCCTCCGGCCCCGGCTTTGGCGGGAATCTTCACCAGTACGTCCTTGAGCTGACCCACCAGCTCCAGGGCCTCCGCCCGCTCGGCGGCCTCCTTGGCCCGGCGGGCCTTCTCCTGAAGCTGCATGGTGTTGATGTTGTCCGCCGTGGCGGGCAGCGCCAGCTTCTTCGGAATCAGAAAGTTCCGGGCGTAGCCGTCGGAGACGTCCACCAGCTGGCCCTTTTTGCCCTGGCCCTTCACATCAGCCTGTAAAATTACCTTCATTGTCGTTTCCTCCCAATCGAATTTGGTTGCAAAATGCGCTTGTGTCAACGGTTTAAGCCTTGAGCCGCCCGGAGAAGTATCCGTCGATGGCCCGATGAAGCTGCTCCAGCACGCCCTCCATGGTGGCGTTGGGAATCTGGGCCCCGGCTGCGGCGGAGTTGCCGCCGCCCCCCAGGGTCTCCAGAATCACCTGCACGTTGATGTCCCCGGTGCTGCGGCCGGAGATGATGGCGGTGTCCCCGTCAAAGTAGAGGACGAAGGAGGTATCCACCCCCTCCACGTTCAGGATGGCGTCCGCCGCCTGTGCGGCGATGACCCGGCCCACGTTGCTGGAGGTGGTGGCGATGGCGACCCCCTCCCGGTACATGGTGGCACTCTGGATAATGGCGTTCTTCTTGACGGTGTCCGTCAGGTTGTTCTGGAACAGCCGCTTCACCTCCATGGTGTCCGCCCCGCAGCGGCGCAGGAAGGCCGCCGCCTCAAAGGTGCGGCCCCCGGTGCGGAGGGTAAAGCTCTTGGTGTCCAGCACGATGCCGGCCAGCAGGGCCTCCGCCTCCACCCGCAGCAGGTCGGAGGACTCCATGATGCATTGAATCATCTCCGTCACCAGCTCGCAGGCGGAGGAGGCGTAGGGCTCGTGGCAGTTGATGGCGGCCCCGGTGATATACTCCGTGGCCCGGCGGTGATGGTCGATGACCGCCACCTGCCGGAACTTCTCCAGCAGCTCCGGGGTGGCCACCTGGCTGGGCCGGTTGGTGTCCACCACCACCAGAATGCTCCCCGCGTCATAGAGCAGCATGGCGTCCTCCGCCGAGAGGAACACCCCCTGATAGGCCGGCGACGCCGACAGCCGCTTGATCAGCACCGTGGCAGGCACCGCCCGTTCCTCCGCGATGATGGAGACGGGCACTCCCTTCTTCCGGCAGATGGCGGCTACCCCCGCCGCCGCCCCGGCGCAGTCCATATCCCCGTTCCGGTGGCCCATGACAAAGACCCGGCTGGCGGCGGAGATGAGCCGCTCCAGTGCGTTGGCCGTCACCCGAATCTTCACCTTGGTGCGCACCTCCCGCTCCTGGGAGTGGCCGCCGTAGAAGGAGAAGTTGTTCTGACTGCGGATGACCGCCTGGTCCCCGCCCCGGCTCAGGGCCATGTCCAGGGCCAGAGAGGCGTACTCGTACAGGTCGTGGAAGTCCGCCTGCCTGTCCATGCCGATGCCCAGGGACAGGGTGGCGTTGATGCCGTTGGGGGAGAGGACCTCGTGGGCCGTGTCCAGCAGCTGGGTGAACTCGGCCTCCTGGTAGGCGTGCATATACTGTTCCTCACAGACCAGAAGGTACCGCCCCCGCTCGTACCGGAGCAGCAGGCCCCGGGAGGGCTTCACCCAGTCGGTGAGCTTCTCCTCCACGGCGGAGCGGATGTCGGCCCGGCCCCTCTCGGAGATGCCCCGCATCATTTCCTCATAGTTATCGATAATGATAAAGGACACGGTGGGGCGGGTGGCATAGAACTGCTCACGGGTCTCCACATAATCGGTCACGTCGATCCAGAAGGTGGTGGCCAGCCGGGTCCTGCTCTCGTCGCCGCCGGTCATGCGGCCAAAGACCTGATAGCGCCGGTCGCCGATGCGCTGCTCCTGGGGGCAGAAGGGCAGCTCCCCCTCCTCCAGCCAGTCCATGGGGAGGTCGGGCACCAGCGTGGTGATGTGGGCGTCCATGTCCCGCTCCTCCTCGCCGATGATGCCCAGGAACAGGTCATTGCACCAGATCACTTCCTCCGTGTCCGGCCGGAAGATCACCATGGGGAAGGGGGCGTTGAGCATGGTGTCCTTGCCGGCCGCCTCGATCTCCTTGCCGATGCGGGTCAGCTCCGCGGCCAGCTCTTTTTTCTGGCGGCTTTTGTAGATTTGGGTCACCAAAATAGCCAGCAGCGTCAGCGCCAGCTCGATCACGCCCGCCGCCAGGTTCAGCACCATGGTCGCGGCGGAAAACACCAGCAGCAAAAGATAGAACAGCTTGTCGTGGGGCTCTATCAAACGGTTCAGCTTTTGACTCAATCCGGGCACCTCCTTTGCGCCGTGTGCCCGCGGCTGCCGACCCGGGTACCTGTCTGCGATTTGACTATTCTGCCATTATGCCGTTATTATACCAAACCCCGCCGGATAAAACAAGTAAAAGTGTAGAGTTTCCACGGAAATCAAGTTTTAGGTCAAACATACCAAAGAAACCCCTCAGTCTGGCCTTACGGCCAGACTGAGGGGTGGAACCGCCGGAGAAAGCTTCCATAGCGAACGCTGCCCGAGGAACCCGGCCCCAATCGGGAGGGAACGCACCTATTTCCCTCCAGCCCCTTGCAAAACCGCCTCCGGGCGTATATAATTGTACCAGTTTCCCCTTGGAAAGGCGTGAATTCTTTGAAGAGCATCGTATTTGACACCGCTGCGCTGAAGCACAACCTTGCGGTCATCCGCAACCGGGCGGGCGACGCCCAGATCTTCGCCGTCCTCACCGGCGACGGCTACGGCGCCGGTCTGGTGGAGCTGGCCCGCGTCCTGCGGGACAACGGGATCGACAGCTTTGCCATCGGGGACCCGGAGGACGCCCGCCGCCTGCGGGACGCCGGCTTCGGGGAGGAACAGATCCTTATGCTGAACTCCACCGCCGACACCGAGGTCTTAAAGCAGCTCATCGACCTGAACGTCATCTGCACCATCGGCAGCTATGAGACCGGGGTGGCCCTGAACGCGGCGGCGGAGGAACTGGGCACCTACGCCGAGGCCCATGTCCTCATCGACACCGGCATCGGCTACTGCGGCTTTCTCCCCTCAGAGCCGGAGAAGCTGCTGCAAATCTTCCAGCATCTGCCCAGAGTGACGATTTCCGGCACCTATACCCGGCTGGTCTCCGACAGCAAGGACATCTCCCATCAGATGGAGCTGTTCCAGGAGGCGCTGAACACCCTGCGCCAGCAGGGGCTGGACCCCGGCCTGATCCACGCCTCCAACTCCGCCTCCCTGATGCATACGGACGGCATCCAGTTCGGCGCCGTCCGGGTGGGCAGCGCCCTGCTGGGCCTGACGGAGAAGGGCCGCCGCCGGGGCCGCGCCGCCCTGAAACCGGTGTGCCACGGGGAGGCTACCCTGGACGTGGTTCACTGGCTACCCAAAGGCTCCTCCCTGGGCTATGAGCAGCAGGTCACCCTCCGCCGGGCCACCCGGGTGGCCATCCTTCAGGTGGGCTACCAGAACGGCTTCGGCGTGGGGAAGATGTCCACCAACTGCTTCCGGGCCTTCTTCCGGGCCCTGCTCAGCCGCAGGCAGCGCTATGTCACCATCGACGGCAAACGGGCCCGCATCC
The DNA here is from genome assembly GCA_021203325.1 of Clostridiales bacterium. Classification (GTDB taxonomy): domain Bacteria; phylum Bacillota; class Clostridia; order Oscillospirales; family Oscillospiraceae; genus Onthomonas. The sequence continues at coordinate 24,577 of JAJQBL010000020.1, forward strand.
TGGGCCGCATCGGCCCCACGGAAACCGCCATTGACGTCACCGATCTGAAATGCTCCGAGACCTCTGTGGCCTGCTTCCGCATTGACCCCCGGTTCGCCCGGGGGCTGCACCGGGTCTACCGGTAATGGCCGCCTTTTCGCCTGCGCAGGACGGGATTTTCCCCCTGGGCAGGCGTTTTTGCGGCTGCTATCCCTCCCCGGCGTACATTTGTCCGCAGGTTGAAGTATCTTGTTTTCCGTTTTTGGATTATAAAAGAGATTTTCGAAATTTTACACAGTTTTGACAAAAAAGCAGTTGCAATTTCAGAAATATTTGCTATAATATTGTAGCAACGCGATACGCCACAGGCATTCTGCCTGTGAGTCTGACCGGCCGCCAGGAGGGATGGCAGCCGTATAAAAAGGAGCATGAACGTATGAGCAAAAAATTCGTCTATCTGTTCTCTGAGGGCAACAAGGATATGCGGGAACTGCTGGGCGGCAAAGGCGCCAACCTGGCGGAGATGACCAACGCCGGTATGCCCGTCCCCAAGGGCTTCACCATCACCACCGAAGCCTGCACCCAGTACTATGAGGACGGCAAGACCGTCAACGCCGACATTCAGCAGGAGATTCTGGACAAGCTGGCCATCCTGGAGGAGCAGGACGCCAAGCGCTTCGGCGACCCGGAGAACCCCCTGCTGGTCTCCGTCCGTTCCGGCGCACGGGCCTCCATGCCCGGCATGATGGACACCATCCTGAACCTGGGCATCAACGACACCGTGGCCCAGGGCCTGGTGAAGCTGACAAACAACCCCCGGTTTGTATACGACTCCTACCGTCGGTTCATCCAGATGTTCTCCGACGTGGTGATGGAGCTGGATAAGCGCAACTTTGAGCGCATCATTGACGAGGTCAAGGCAAAGCGGGGCGTGGCCCTGGACAGCGAGCTCACCGCCGAGGATATGCAGGAGCTGGTGGCCCGGTTTAAGGAGTATTACCGCTCCCAGAAGGGGGAGGACTTCCCCCAGGAGCCCAAGGTACAGCTGATGGAGGCCGTCCAGGCCGTGTTCCGCTCCTGGAACAACAAGCGGGCCATCTACTACCGGGCCCAGCACGACATCCCCGACTCCTGGGGCACCGCCGTCAACGTGCAGACCATGGTGTTCGGCAACTGGGGCAACGACTCCGGCACCGGCGTGGCCTTCACCCGCAACCCCACCACCGGCGAGAAGGAGCTGTACGGCGACTTCCTGATGAACGCCCAGGGCGAGGACGTGGTGGCCGGCATCCGCCGCACCTCCGACATCTCCGAGCTGAAGAAGGTCAACCCCGCCGTCTATGACGAGTTTGTGGACATCGCCACCCGGCTGGAGAACCACTACCGGGATATGCAGGACATGGAGTTCACCATCGAGCGGGGCCACCTCTATATGCTCCAGACCCGGAACGGCAAGCGCACCCCCGGCGCAGCGCTGAAAATCGCCGTGGACCTGGTGAAGGAAGGGCTGATCTCCGAGCAGGAGGCGCTGATGATGCTGGAGCCGGAGAGCCTGGACGCCGTCCTCCACGACAACTTCACCAAGGACGCCCTGGCTCAGGCCACCCCCATCGCCACCGGCGTGCCCGCCTCCCCCGGTGCGGGCTGCGGCGCAGCCTACTTCACCGCTGAGGACTGCGAGGCCCACGCAAAGAACGGCCCCGTGGTGCTGGTGCGCCAGGAGACCTCCACCGAGGACATCGTGGGCATGCAGGTGTCCGAGGGCGTGCTGACCGCCCGCGGCGGCCGCGCCTCCCACGCCGCCGTGGTGGCCCGTGGTATGGGCCGCTGCTGCGTGGCCGGCGTCGCCGACCTGATGGTGGACGAGGACGCCAAGACCGCCGTACTGGGCGGCGTCACCATCCACGAGGGCGACTTCCTCTCCCTGGACGGCTCCACCGGCAACGTCTACCCGGGCAAGCTGGCCACCGAGGCGGCCAGCATCTCCGGCGACTTCGCCACCATTATGGAGTGGGCCGACAAGTACCGTCAGATGTCCGTCCGCACCAACGCCGACAACGCCCATGACGCAGGGGTGGCCCTGAGCTTCGGCGCGGAGGGCGTGGGCCTGACCCGTACCGAGCATATGTTCTTCGCCGAGGACCGTATCCCCGCCGTCCGTGAGATGATCGTGGCCTCCACCGCCGAGCAGCGGAAGAAGGCTCTGGACAAGATTCTGCCCATGCAGCGGGGCGACTTTGAGGGCATCTTCAAGGCCATGAAGGGCCTGCCCGTCACCATCCGCCTGCTGGATCCCCCCTCCATGAGTTCCTGCCCAAGGAGAAGGAGGACATCGCCGCCCTGGCCGCCGACCGCATCGCCGAGGAAGCGGAGTTCTTCTGCTTCGGCACCAACGACCTGACCCAGATGACCTGGGGCTTCAGCCGTGACGACTCCGGCAAGTTCCTGGGCGACTACCTGGACAAGAAGCTGCTGGAGCATGACCCCTTCCAGCGGCTGGACCGCCGGGGCGTGGGCCGTCTCATGAAGATTGCCGTGGACTATGGCCGTGAGGTCCGTCCCAATATGCACATGGGCATCTGCGGCGAGCACGGCGGCGACCCCACCTCCATCATGTTCTGCCATGACATCGGCCTGACCTATGTCTCCTGCAGCCCCTTCCGGGTGCCCATCGCCCGGCTGGCTGCCGCCCAGGCCGCCATCAAGAACCCCCGCTGAGCGTCGGTTCCCGGCACATCCCTGAAAGAAGCAGCAAAGCCCGGTTCGCCTGAACCGGGCTTTGCCTATCGGTCGCTGACGGTGGGCACGTCGGAATGGGCATAGATCAGGTCGTCCAAATCCTGCTCCCGCTTCGGCTCCGGCGTCTGCCGGGGCCTCTCTTTCTCGCTCATGCGGCTCCCTCCCATGCCGGGAACCGCCGGGCGGCTCCCAAAGAATACCCACTATTCTATGCCCTGGGGCGGGAGAAGATGCGCGGAATTTGGAGGCTGCGTAAAAAACGCCGCCGCACTTTTGTGCGGCGGCGTTTTCGCGTTATCGCGTTGAACGGCCTCAAATGGACTTCACATACCGGCGTTCGTATTTATACACCACCCGGATGCCGATGACGGAGAGGGCCACCCCGATCACCATCCAGGCCACCAGCCAGTCCAGCTCCGGCGTCTGACCGTAGAGCATGGCGTTGCGCAGGGAGGTAATGACGAAACAGGTGGGGTTCAGGTGAATCAGCCCGCTGCGCAGGGTTTCGTTCATGTTGGAGGTCTCCAGATTGTAGAACACGCCGGAGAGGTAGAACAGCAGCCGCAGCAGCACGTTGACGATGTTGGCCAAATCCTCCATAAACACACCGAAGTGGAGCAGCAGCATACTCAGCCCAAAGGTCAGCAAAAACAGCATCAGCAGATAGGGCAGCAGCCAGAACACCGTGGATTGATAGGGCACCCGGTAAATCATCATGGTGATAATCACCAGCCCCAGGGAGATCAGCAGCTTGAACCCCTGCACCAGCATGGTGGACACCACCAGGGCGAACTTTGGCACATACACCTTGGAGATCACGCCCCGGTACTGTTTAATGAGCTTGACACTGGAGTTAATGCTCTTCTGGAAAAAGTTCCAGGTGCTGTAGCCGATGAAGATGAAGGCGCACAGATACTGCTGGGTTCGGCCGAAAATCATCGCATACACAAAGGTGTACACCAGCATGAACAGCAGCGGGTCCAGAATCCACCACAGCCAGTTCAGGAAGGAGCCGGCCACCTCATTTTTCAGCTGGGCCTTGGCGGAGTAAACCATATATCGGTAGTATTTTTTTAAATCTCTGACAAAACGCTCCATAAGCAGTTACCTCAGAATACAAATTTCAAGGTGTATTATAGCAGGTTTTTTCGGCGTTGGCAACTGTGAAAGCAAAATCCTCAGACCGGAAGGGCAATCCCCTCACCGGCCCAAATCCCGCTTCATGGCGTCGGTGAGCCGCTCCAGATCGTCCATGGTGGAGACGCGGCTGATGCGCTCCTTCCACCGGGCGGCGCCCCGCACCCCTCTGAGGTACCAGGCGTAGTGCTTCCGGGCCTCCAGACAGGCGATTTTCTCCCCCTTCTGGGCTTTGGCCAGGGCAAACTGAGCCATGGCGGTGTCGCACCGCTCCTCCACGGTGGGTTCCGGGGGAATCTCCTCCCCCCGGAGGGCGGCCAGCCCCCGGCGGAACAGCCAGGGGTTGCCGAAGGCCCCCCGGCCCACCATGGCCATCTCGCAGCCGGTGTAGCGGAGGATGTGGGGCACGTCCTCCGGCTCAAAAATGTCGCCGTTGGCAATCACCGGGATGGACACCCCCTGCCGCACGGCCCGGATGATGTCCCAGCCCGCCCGGCCGGAGTACATCTGGGTTTTCGTCCGGCCGTGAACAGTGACGGCGGCGGCCCCCGCCGCCTCCAGGCACTGGGCAAACTCCACCGCGTTGACGCTGCCCTTGTCCCAGCCCTTCCGGGTCTTCACCGTCACCGGCACGCCCACGGCCCGGCGCACCGCCTCCACAATGGCGGCGGCCCGCTCCGGATTCTTCATCAGGGCGGAGCCGTCCCCGTTGCCCGCCACCTTGGGCACCGGACAGCCCATGTTGATGTCGATGATGTCGGGATGGGCCACGGCCATCACCTTCTCCGCCGCCTGGGCCATGCAGTCCGGCTCGCTGCCGAAGATCTGGACGGCCACGGGATGCTCCCCCTCCCCCAGCTCCAGCAGGCGGAGGGTCTTGCCGTCCTGAAAGCACAGTGCCTTGGCGGACACCATCTCCGTCACCGTATAGCCCGCGCCGAACCGGCGGCACACCGTCCGGAAGGCCAGGTCGGTGACCCCGGCCATGGGGGCCAGGGCCAGGGGGGTGTCGATGGTCACGTTGCCGATTTGCATAGGGGGTTCTCCTTTTCTGACAGCGTCGGGGGAAGTGTTTGTCTTTCTTTCGTGGTAGAGCGTGGTTCTCAATCTTCCTTTTTCTGTAGGGGCGCACAGTGTGCGCCCGGCCCATCTTTCCTCCTTGGAAAAGGTAGTTGAAAGGAAACAGGTTTTGCCCTTACGGTGGGGCCTCCTTAGATAACATTCGCTATAGAGACTTTGCCCGGCCTTCCCTGCCGGGAAGCGGGGCCTACTTTTCTCGCTCCGCCGAGAAAAGTAGCAAAAGAGGGCGGCTCAGGGAGGAGCTTCGGGGCCTCGCTCCTCCCTAAGAACCCTCCTCCTATAACCCCGGGGCCTCGCGCTGTCCAGTCTGTAAGTGGTCTTTCCCGTCAGAGACGATGTAACTTTTCACGCACCAAAGCTGCCGCCGATGGCGGCTGGGTACGATTGCCGCCCACGTTCCTGCCGTCAAGCGGCATTTCCGCTGCGCTCCCTATGCCTTACGGCGGAACGGGCGTCAATTTTGTCATCATTTGGTTGTGGACATCTGACTGTAAGGCTACGTTATTCTCCTAAACTCAGGATAGATTGCATCTTTAAGTTGATGGCATTGCCCTCACTCCTCCGAGGTGATGCTCCCCACCAGCCGGTTCCCGTCCTCCACGCCCGTAACGGCCACGTTCCGGAGGACGTTGTGGAGGTTCTCCCCCCGGGCGTACACCTCCACATAGTTGGGGGCGTGGCCCCGCCACAGCCCCTGGCCGGAGGAGGCACCCTCCGCCGTCTCCTCAAAGAGGACGGGCAGGGTCTCGCCCACGAACTGCGCCAGATACGCCCCCTGCATTTCCCGGGCAATGGCGGTGGCCTGATGGCAGCGTGCCTCTTTCACGGCGTTGGTCAGCTGCCCCGGCAGCCGGTCGGCCACCGTGCCGCTGCGGCGGGAATAGGGGAAGATGTGCATGGCAGAGAACTGCGCCCGGCGCAGAAAGTCCAGCGTCTCGGCAAACTCCGCCTCCGTCTCCCCGGCAAAGCCGCAGATCAGGTCGGTGGTGATGGCTGGCCGGTCAAACCACTGCCGCAGCAGGCGGCAGCTCTCCAAAAACCGGGCGGTATCGTACCGGCGGTTCATCCGCTTCAGGGTGGCGTCGCAGCCCGATTGCAGGCTCAGATGGAAGTGGGGGCAGAGGTTGGGGAGCCGGGCAGCCCGGCGGCAGAAATCCTCTGTAACGGTTCTCGGCTCCAGGGACCCCATCCGAATCCGCAGGCCGGGGCCGGCGTGGCAGACGGCCTCCAGCAAATCGATGAGGGTTTCGTCTCCGGACAGGTCCTTCCCCCAGGAGGAGATCTCGATGCCCGTCACCACAATCTCCTGATACCCCGCCGCAGCCAGTTCCCGGGCCTGGGCCACTGCGTCCTCCAGCGGCTCTGACCGCACAGGGCCGCGGGTGTAGGGGATGATGCAGTAGGTGCAGAAGTTGGCGCAGCCGTCCTCCACCTTTAACAGCGCCCTGGTGCGGCCGGGCAGTCCCCCGGCGGGCAGCACCTCGAAGGGGGCCTTGCGATGCACCGCGTCGTCCACCTCCAGCCGACGGCGGCGCTCCTCCACCGCCTGCTCCACCGCGTCCAGAAATTCCAGCCGCTTCCCTGTGCCGTAGACCACGTCCGCCCCCAGGGCCGCCACCTCCTCCGGTTTGGCCTGGGCGTAGCAGCCGCAGACGGCCAGCACGCTGTCCGGCGCCATCTTCTTCACCCGGCGCAGCATATTGCGGCACTTTTTGTCGCTGACAGCGGTGACGGAGCAGGTGTTCACAATGTAGGCGTCCGCCGGGGCGTGGAAGTCGGTGAGGGTGTGGCCCCGCTGGCGGAGGATGGTCTCCATGGCCTGGGTCTCGTACTGGTTGACCTTGCAGCCCAGGGTGTAAATGGCAAATCGCATGAGGCGCTCCCTTTCGTGTTGCTTTTTCTTCCGAAAACCGGTATAATAAACGCTACAGATGTGCGCAGCAGCCCCTCAGGGCTGCCGCAACGTCCCTATTATAATCGTTTTCGGCGCCGCTGTACAGTGTTTTTCCGGAGATTTTCCGGAAAAAGCGCCGTCAGCTCCTTCCTCACCACCCTGACGCAACAGAAAGAAGGCTCCCTATGGACTACACCTATACCGAACTCGTCACCTTTTTGCTGCTGTACGGCTTCCTGGGCTGGCTGATCGAAGTGATCGTCATCGTGGTGAAGGACCGCACCTTCTCCAACCGGGGCTTTTTCGACCTGCCCATCTGCCCCAAGTACGGCATTATGGCGGTGGCGCTGATGGTGGCCCTCCCCACGCTGGAGGGGCACGTCATCACCCAGTATATCCTGGCCCTGGTGGTGGTGTCGGTGGTGGACTTTCTGGCCGGCGACCTGACCCGCCGCACCTGGCGGCGAAAGCTGAGCCAGTACGAGCGGGCCACCCTCTTCTCCGGCGAATGGCAGGGCCTGCTCATGGCCATGGGGAAGGCGCTGACGGCGATGCTGGTGATTCTGCTGCTCCACCCCTTCCTGTATACCTTTGTCAGCCTGCTGCCCGTCCTGCTGCTGCGGATTGTGGACTGCGTGATTCTGGGCATCATGGCGTTTGACCTGGCAGGCGTCCTCTACGCCGTGTCCAAAAGCAGGAACGGGGCAGACCTGGCCCATGCGGAGGAGGTGCAGCAGCGCGAGCAGTCCGCCGTTCAGGGCAAACTGGGAGATCTCATCTGCCGTAACGTCTGGAGGCGGCTGAACCGGGCCTACCCCGACATGGAGGGGCGGTATGGCCGGGACGCCGGGGACTATGTGTTCGCCAAGGGCGTGTGCCTGGACAAGCTGTTCTGGGTCTTTATCATCTGCGCCTTTCTGGGGGATTTGATCGAGACGGTGTTCTGCCGCTTCTCCGCCGGATACTGGATGAGCCGCTCCAGCGTGCTGTACGGGGCCTTCTCCGTGGTGTGGGGCATCGGCGCGGTGGTGCTGACCATGGTGCTCCAGCCACTGGCGGGGAAGGAGGACCGTTATGTGTTCCTGGGGGGCGCCATTGTGGGCGGCGTGTACGAGTATATGTGCAGCGTGTTCACCGAGTACGTCTTTGGCACCGTCTTTTGGGACTACAGCGATATGCCCTTCAACATCAACGGCCGCACCAACCTGCTGTTCTGCATCTTCTGGGGGCTGCTGGCGGTGGTGTGGATCAAGGTGCTCTACCCCGCCATCAGCGGGTGGATTGAGCATCTCCCCACCCTCTACGCCAAAGTGGTCACCTGGGCGCTGGTGCTGCTGATGGTCGCCGACGCCCTGCTCACCGGGGCGGTGATGCTGCGCTATGTGGAGCGGAGCTATGACCTGGAGGCCGGCACCGTGCTGGAGGAGTTTATTGACAACAACTATTCCGACGAATTTGTGGAGGAACGATGGCCGAATATGAAACTGACCTGAGGGGGCCGGAGGAAGCCCTCCCCGCCTTCCTGCCCCCGCTGCTGGAGGAGCAGTATGGCCCCGCCCTGACGGAGCGGATTCTGGCGGGGTACCGCTGCCAGCGGGCGGTGACTCTCCGGGCCAACACGCTGAAAACAGACCGGGCGGCGGTGGAAGCCGCCCTGACCGACGCCGGGCTGGCGCCGGAGCAGCTGCCCTGGTACCCGGACGCCTTCCTGCTGCCCCGGGCCAGGGAGGACGCCGTCCGGGCCCTGCCGATGTACAAGGCGGGGGAGGTGTACCTCCAAAGCCTCAGCTCCATGCTGCCGCCCCTGGCGCTGAACCCCCAGCCGGGGATGGACATTCTTGACATGGCCGCCGCCCCCGGCGGAAAGACCACCCAGCTGGCGGCCCTCGCGGGGAACCGCTGCCACATCACCGCCTGCGAGCTGAATCCCCGCCGGGGGGAGCGGCTGAAATACAATGTGGCGAAGCAGGGGGCCTCCTGCGTCTACGTCATGGTGACGGACGCCCGGCAGCTCAGCGACAGCTTCGCCTTCGACAGCGTCCTGCTGGATGCGCCCTGCAGCGGCAGCGGCACCCTGTCCCTGACGGAGCCGGGGCCGGGACGGTTCACCCAGGCCCTGGTGGAGAAGAGCGTCCGCAGCCAAAAGGCTCTGCTGGCCAAGGGGCTTCGGCTCCTGAAGACGGGGGGCGAACTGGTATACTCCACCTGCTCCGTCCTGGCGGCGGAGAACGAGGACGTGGTGGCCTGGGCGCTGGAGAGCGCCGGAGTGGAGCTTGTTCCCATCCGGGGGGACTGGCTGGAGGCGCTGCCCCTGCTGCCCACCCGGCTGGCGGGGACGGTGTGCGTCTGTCCGGACAGCCGGTTCGAGGGCTTCTTCGTGGCAAAGCTCCGGAAAACCGGGCCGGTGCGCCTGCCGGGGATACCCGGCGGCGGGAAGGGGAGAGCCGCCGCCCGGCGGAGGAGACGGTGATGGGGTGGACATCCTTAAAAGCCGCGGCTCCGCCGCCTCAAAACTCCCCGCCCTTGCGCCCCAGGTGGGGCGTGTCGTCCGCCCGCGCCTGATGCATCCGGCCCCCGTCGATGCCCTCCGGCCTGCGTTTGTGCTGGGCGGTGTGTCTACCGTCCTGCACGTCCGGCGTCAGGTCAAAGGCGAACTCCGCGTCGTCCTTCTGGCCGTCCAGGGGGCGGCGGAGGGGGCTTTTCTTCCGTTTTGCCAAATTCTGCACCTCCTTTCCCATGGATAAAGGGAGTGTGCCCACGTTTCAGGCCGGATATTCCGGCACTTTTTCGGAGACTGGAGGTTAAACACCACTAACTTTTTAGGCAGATACTTCCGGTATTTTCGGTTAATTGCCGCTAACTTTTGATTTTTTTGAAAATTTCCCTTGATTTTTTTCGCAATCATGCTACAATGAACTCATCCAGAAACAAGGAGGAATTTATCATGGCATTTAAGATTGGCGAAGGCTGCATTTCCTGCGGCACCTGCGCTGAGAACTGCCCCGTCGGCGCGATCTCCGAGGGCGATGATGCTTATGTCATCGATGCCGATGCCTGCATCTCCTGCGGCACCTGTGCTGAGAACTGCCCCATGGGTATCATTGCTGAGGACTAACCCCCAACCTTACATAAAAATGCGGACGGAGCCCTCCGTCCGCATTTTTATTCGCCCTATTCTGCATATTTATACATTTCTCGTGGGTATATCGGGAAACGGCCGGGAAGCAATTTGCATTTTTATGCAAATTGATGCTTGCAATCCGGCCCGGGCCGTGGTAAGATAACCCTCGTAGACAAGCTTCTGCGGTTTCGCAGTTCATTTTTAGGAGGAATCCCCATGGCAAAGAAAGAAATCAAGAAGGTCGTTCTGGCTTACTCCGGCGGTCTGGATACGTCCATCATCATCCCCTGGCTGAAGGAGAACTATAATAATCCTGAGATCATCGCCGTGGCCGGCAACGTGGGCCAGGCGGACGAGCTGGACGGCCTGGAGGAGAAGGCCCTGAAAACCGGGGCCAGCAAGCTCATCGTGGCCGACCTGGTGGACGAGATGGTGGACGAGGTCATCGTCCCCTCCGTCATGGCCGACGCCAAGTATGAGACTTACCTGCTGGGCACCGCCTTTGCCCGCCCCATCATCGGCCGGAAGCTGGCCCAGATCGCCCTGGAGGAGGGCGCGGACGCCATCGCCCACGGCTGCACCGGCAAGGGCAACGACCAGGTGCGGTTTGAGCTGGCCATCAAGCGCTTCGCCCCCGGCATGACCATCATTGCCCCCTGGCGTGAGTGGGACATCGTCTCCCGCGACCAGGAGATCGACTATGCCGAGGCCCACAACGTCCCCCTGAAAATCACCCGCGAGACCAACTACTCCAAGGACAAGAACCTGTGGCACCTGAGCCATGAGGGTCTGGACCTGGAGGACCCGGCCAACGAGCCCCAGTACGACAAGCCCGGCTTCCTGGAGATGGGCGTCTCCCCCATTCAGGCCCCGGACGAGCCCACCTATGTCACCCTGGAGTTTGAGCAGGGCAAGCCGGTAGCCATCAACGGCGAGCGCAAGAAAGCCTCCGACATCATCCGCGACCTGAACGAGTACGGCGGAAAGAACGGCATCGGCATCATCGACATCGTGGAGAACCGTCTGGTGGGCATGAAGGACCGTGGCGTCTATGAGACCCCGGGCGGCACCATCCTGTACAAGGCCCACGAGCTGCTGGAGATGATCACCGTGGACAAGGACACCCTCCACGAGAAGCAGAAGCTCAGCGTGGACTTTGCCGACCTGATCTACAACGGCAAGTGGTTCAGCCCCCTGCGGGAGGCCCTGTCCGCCTTCGTGACGGAGACCCAGAAGTACGTCACCGGCACCGTGAAGGTCAAGCTGTACAAGGGCAACATCATCCCCGCCGGCATGACCTCCCCCTACTCCCTGTACTCCGAGAGCCTGGCCACCTTTGACGAGTCCGACTATGACCAGAAGGACGCCGCCGGCTTCATCAACCTGTGGGGTCTGCCCACCACCGTCCAGGCGCTGCGGGAGCAGGGCAAGCTGAACTAAGCGCCACGGCAGTAAGGAGAGACAACAGTTATGAAACTCTGGGCCGGACGCTTTCAGAAGGAAACCGACTCCCTGGTAAACGATTTTAACGCATCCATTGACTTTGACCAGCGGCTTTACGCCCAGGACATCAAAGGTTCCATCGCCCACGCCACCATGCTGGGGGAGCAGGGCATCATCCCCCAGGAGGACGCGGACGCCATCATCAACGGCCTGAAGACGATTCTGGCGGACATCGAGGCGGGGGAAGTGGAGTTCTCCCTGGACAACGAGGACATCCACATGAATATCGAGACCATCCTGACGGAGCGCATCGGCTCCGCCGGGAAGCGCCTCCACACCGCCCGCAGCCGGAACGACCAGGTGGCGGTGGACTTCCGGATGTTCGTGAAGGACGAGATCCCCGTCATCATCGATCAGATTCTGGACCTGGAGGATGTCCTCATCCGCAAGGCGGAGCAGAATATTGACACGGTCATGCCCGGCTACACCCATATGCAGCGGGCGCAGCCCACCACCTTCGCCCACTATATGATGGCCTACGCCAATATGTTCCGCCGGGATGTGACCCGTCTGGAGGACTGTATGGAGCGGATGGACGAGTGCCCCCTGGGGGCCGGCGCCCTGGCCACCTCCTCCTACCCGGTGAACCGGGCCAGGACGGCGGAGCTGCTGGGCTTCCAGCGGCCCACGGAGAACTCCATGGACTCCGTCTCCGACCGGGACTATGCCATTGAGTTCCTCAGCGCCTGCAGCCTGCTGATGATGCACCTGTCCCGCTTCTCTGAGGAAATCATCCTATGGTGCAGCTGGGAGTTCAAGTTCGTGGACCTGGACGACGCTTATTCCACCGGCTCCTCCATCATGCCCCAGAAGAAGAACCCCGACGTGGCCGAGCTGGTGCGGGGCAAGACCGGCCGGGTCTATGGCGACCTGGTGAGCCTGCTGACGGTGATGAAGGGCCTCCCCCTGGCTTACAACAAGGATATGCAGGAGGACAAGGAGCCGGTGTTCGACGCCATCGACACGGTGGAGCAGTGCGTCCCCGTCTTTGCCGCCATGCTGGACACCCTGACCATCCGGCCCAAGGATATGGCCCGGGCCGCCTCCCGTGGCTTCATCAACGCCACCGACTGCGCCGACTACCTGACCAAGAAGGGGATGCCCTTCCGGGAGGCCTATATGGTGGTGGGGCGGCTGGTGAACAGCTGCATCAAGTCCGGCGACACTCTGGACACCCTGACCCTGCGGGACTTCCGGGCCATCTCCGACCTGTTCGACTCCGACATCTACCGCGCTCTGGAGCTGCGGCACTGCGTCGGGGAGCGGAAGGTCTACGGCGGCCCCTCCCCGGAGGACACCACCCGGCAGATTCAGTCCGTGAAGGACTTCGTGGCGGCCCACCGGCGGCCCCAGGCGCAGGAATAATCGAATCGCTTCCGACGGCGGGGCGAGTGGCAACACTTGCCCCGCTGATTTGCTTTTTTTGTGCGGGGATTTCTTTCGCTGAAAAGTGCAATGCCCTATCGCCCTTTCCGCCAGGAGTAACAGCGTAGTCTTACAGTCAGATGTCCACGACCAAAGGGCAACAAAATTGCCGACCGTTCCGCCGTAAGGCCGGAACGTGGCGGCAATCCCCGCCAGCCGCCATCGGCGGCAGTCTCACCACTTGAAAGTTACTTCGCCTGTTGCCTGATAGACCACCTATAGATGAGACAGCGCGAAGCCCCAGTGGGATAGGAGAGGGATTCTTAAGGGGGAGCGAGGCCCCGAGCTTCCCCTTAAGCCGCCTTCTTTCCCCCATTTCTTGGCGGAGCAAGAAATGGGGCCCCCGGAGGGAAAGAACGTTTTTCCTTCATCATTCCTTGTCTAAGGAAATCACCCCCCGGAACCTGCAACGAACCGTTGCCCACCTCATTGACAGCTCTCCCGGAACCCATTAAAATAACAATAGTATGACATGGGAGGTTTTCCATGAAACCCAAGGTATATATCGACGGTCAGGCAGGCACCACCGGCCTGCAAATCTACCAGCGCCTGGGGGCGCGGACGGACATCGAGCTTTTGACCATCTCCCCCGCGCTGCACCGGGACGTGGCGGAGCGGAAAAAGCTGATGAACCGGGCCGACCTGGTGTTCCTCTGCCTGCCGGACGCCGCCGCCGTGGAGGCGGTGGCCCTGGTGGAGAACCCGGCCACCCGCATCATTGACGCCTCCACCGCCCACCGCACAAACCCCGCCTGGGTGTACGGCTACCCGGAGCTGCGCCCCGGCCAGCGGGAGGCCATCGCCCAGTCCAAACGGGTGGCGAACCCCGGCTGTCACGCCACCGGCTTTATCTCCGCCGTGGCCCCGCTGGTGCAGGCGGGGGTGCTGTCCCCGGCGGACTTCGTGGCCTGCTACTCGCTGACGGGGTATTCCGGCGGCGGCAAGGGGATGATCGGGGACTATGAGGCCCCTGACCGGCCCCAGGCCCTCAGCGCCCCCGCCCTCTACGGCCTGACCCTGAACCACAAGCACGTCCCGGAGATGCAAGCGGTCTGCGGTCTGGAAACCGCCCCCTGCTTCACCCCGGTGGTGGACGACTACTATAAAGGTATGGCCACCACCGTGCTGCTGCCCAAATCCGCCAAAGTGATGTGGGAGGCCCTCTCTGCCCACTACGCCGGGCAGGCCATGGTGTCCGTGGCACCGCTGGAGAACCCCGGCAAGCTGTACGCCAACGCCCTGGCGGGGCTGGACACCCTGACGCTCCACGTCTGCGGCAACGAGGCCCGCTGCACCGTCACTGCCCTCTTTGACAACCTGGGCAAGGGGGCCTCCGGCGCGGCGGTGCAGAACATGAACCTGATGCTGGGCTTCCGGGAAACGGAGAGCCTGCATCTGTCTGAATCATGATTACAGATTACATATAAAGGAGAACCAGCTATGAAACAACTTCCCGGCGGCGTCTGCGCCGCAAAGGGCTTCCGCGCCGCGGCCACCCATGCCGGCGTCAAGGCGGGCAGCTCTCCCGACAAGAACGACCTGGCCCTGATCTTTTCCGAGGCGGAGTGCAACGCCGCCGGTATGTTCACCACCAACCGGGTGAAGGCCGCCCCGGTGTACGTCACCATGGCCCACCTGGAGAGCGGCGTACTACGGGGCGTGGTGGTGAACTCCGGCAACGCCAACGCCTGCTGTCACCTGTCCCATGAGCACGCGGAGGAGGTCTGCGCCGCCGCCGCAAAGGTACTGGGGGTGTCCCCGGACGACATCGCCGTGGGTTCCACCGGCGTCATCGGCCAGGAGCTGAACGCCCAGGCCATCATCGACGCCCTCCCCGGTCTGGCCCGGAATCTGACCAAGGACGGCTCCGACGCCGCCGCCCACGCCATCATGACCACCGACACGAAGAAGAAGGAGATCGCCGTCTCCTTTGAGGTGGGGGGCAAGACGGTGAAGCTGGGGGGCATCGCGAAGGGCTCCGGCATGATTCACCCCGCCATGGGCACCATGCTGTGCTACCTGACCACCGACTGCGCCATCTCCACCGAGATGCTGGGGGACGCCCTCCATCAGGTGGTGCCCCGCACCTTCAACCGGGTCACCGTGGACGGCGACACCTCCACCAATGACACCTGCCTGCTGATGGCCAACGGCCTTGCCGGGAACCCCCTCATCGAGTGGAAGGACGAGGGCTATGACGCCTTCGTGGAGGCGCTGACCGAGGTCTGCACCTATCTGGCGAAGCACATGGCCGCCGACGGCGAAGGGGCCAGCCGCCTCATCACCTGCACCGTCTCCGGCTCCCGCAGCGAGGACGCGGCGGAGCGGCTCAGCAAGAGCATCGTCTCCTCCTCCCTGGTGAAGGCCGCCGTCTTCGGGGCGGACGCCAACTGGGGGCGGGTGGTCTGCGCCATGGGCTACTCCCGGGCGCCCTTCCGCCCGGAGTGCGTGGAGGTGCGCTTCGCCTCCGCCGCCGGGGAGATTCAGGTGTGCTATGAGGGAATGCAGGTGCTGTTTGACGAGGACAAGGCCAAGGCCATCCTCTCCCAGCCGGAGGTGGAGATTCTGGTGAATGTCCACGAGGGCAGCGCCAGCGCCACCTGCTGGGGCTGCGACCTGACCTATGAGTACGTCCGCATCAACGGAGATTACCGCACCTGACCGGAGGGAGAACCATGTCCTATCTGTCCTCGGAACGCGCCAACGTCCTGATGGAGGCGCTTCCCTACATTCAAAAATACAGCGGGAAAACCGTGGTGGTGAAATACGGCGGCAACGCCATGACCTCCGACGCCCTGCGGGACGCGGTGATGAGCGACGTGCTGCTGCTGAAGCTGGTGGGCATCAATGTGGTGCTGGTCCACGGCGGCGGGCCGGAGATCAACGCCATGCTGAAACGGCTGGGCAAGGAGTCCAAATTCGTGGACGGCCTGCGCTACACCGATGAGGAGACCATCGACGTGGTGCAGGAGGTGCTCTGCGGCAAGGTGAACAAGAATCTGGTGGCCGCCCTGAACCGCCGGGGCGGCAAGGCCGTGGGCCTGTGCGGCCTGGACGGGGCATTGTTCGAGGCCAAGGTGAAGGATATCCGCTATGGCCTGGTGGGGGAGATCACCAACGTCAACGCCCAGATCGTCACCGACTGCATCAACGCCGGATATATCCCCGTGGTGTCCACCGTGGCCCAGGGCATCGACGCGGAATGTTCCTACAACATCAACGCCGACACCGCCGCCGCCCGGCTGGCCATCGCCCTCCATGCGGAGAAGCTGATTTTGCTCACCGACGTCCGGGGCCTCCTGATGGACCCCAAGGACGAGAGCACCTTAATTCCCATCGTCAACATCGCCGACGTGCCCGGTCTGAAAAACAAGGGCATCATCACCGGCGGCATGATTCCCAAGGTGGACTGCTGTGTGGAGGCCATCCGCTGGGGGGTCCGGCGCAGCCACATTCTGGACGGCCGCATCCCCCACTCCATTTTGATTGAAACCCTGTCCGACACCGGCATCGGCACCATGATTCTGTGACCCGCCTGAGAAAGAAGGAAACGAGATGACATTTGAAGAACTGAAGGCCCTGGACCATCAGTACACCATGCAGACCTATGGCCGCTTCGACGTGGCGCTGGACCACGGAGAGGGCGCCACCCTGTACGATTTGGAGGGCCGGCCCTATGTGGACTTTGCCAGCGGCATCGGCGTGGCCTCTCTGGGCTACGGCCACCCCGCCTGGGTGAAGGCGGTGGAGGAACAGGCGAAAAAGCTGGCCCACGCCTCCAACCTGTTCTACACCGAGCCTTACGCCCGGCTGGCGGAAAAGCTCTGCCTCCGCTCCGGGATGTCCGCCGCCTTCTTCGCCAACGGCGGCGCCGAGGCCAACGAGGGCATTATCAAGCTGGCCCGGAAGTACAGCTTTGACAAATACGGCCAGGGCCGGGCCACCATCATCACCCTCCACAACTCCTTCCACGGCCGCACCATCACTACCCTCCAGGCCACGGGGCAGGATGTGTTCCACAACTACTTCTTCCCCTTCACCGAGGGGTTCCGCTACGCGGAGACGCCGGACATGGCCGGGGTTCAGGCCCAGGACGGGGACGATGTCTGCGCCGTGATGGTGGAGCTGATTCAGGGCGAGGGCGGCGTCCTCCCCCTGGACAAAGGGTTTGTGCAGGAGCTGGCGGACTGGTGCGCCAGCAGGGACTACCTCCTGCTGGTGGACGAGGTGCAGACCGGCATCGGCCGGACGGGGAGCCTGTTCTGCTTCCAGCAGTACGGCATCCTCCCCGACGCCTGCACCTTCGCCAAGGGCATCGCCGGCGGCCTGCCCATGGCCGGTGTGCTGGCCAACGAGAAGTGCCGCAGCGTCCTGACCCCCGGCACCCACGCCACCACCTTCGGCGGCAACCCGGTGGCCGCGGCGGCGGCCCTGGCGGTGCTGGACACGCTGGACGACGACATGATGGCCCAAATCAACGAAAAGGGCCAATACCTGATGGATACCGTCCGCAGCTGGAACGCCCCCTGCGTGGACACGGTGCGGGGCATGGGCCTGATGGTGGGCATTGTTTTGAAGGACGGGGTGGACCGCGGCGCACTGGTCAGCGCCATCTATGACCGCCATGTGCTGGTGCTGACCGCCGGGCCGAAGACCATCCGCCTGCTGCCCCCGCTGGTGGTCACGAAGGAGGAGATGGATGCGGGTCTGGCCGTCCTCCGGGACGTGCTTTGCGGAGAATGACCTATGGACATCTATGAACAGATGCACTCCGGGGAACTGTACTTTCCGGAGGACGAGGGCCTGATGGCCCGGCAGGCCCGGTGTATGGAGCTGCTGTATGACTACAACCAGACCCGCCCCTCTCAGAGTGAGCGGCGGGAGGAGCTGCTCCGCCAGATGTTTGCGGAGATCGGCGAGGGCTGCTACATCGAGCCGCCCCTCCACGCCAACTGGGGCGGCCGCCACGTCCACTTCGGCAAAGACATCTATGCCAACTTCAACCTGACCCTGGTGGACGACACCCACATCTATGTGGGAGACAACACCATGTTCGGCCCCAACGTCACCGTGGCCACGGCGGGCCACCCCATCCTCCCGGAGCTGCGGGAGCAGGGCCTCCAGTACAACGTCCCCGTCCGCATCGGGCGCAACTGCTGGCTGGGGGCTGGGGTGGTGGTGCTGCCCGGCGTCACCATTGGGGACAATACCGTGGTGGGGGCAGGCAGCGTGGTGACGAAGGAGCTGCCCGCAAACGTGGTGGCGGTGGGGAATCCCTGCCGGGTGCTGCGCCCCATCGGGGAGCGCGACAAGGCGTTTTATTTTAAGGACAGACGGATTCAGCGGCCGTGAGCGGCGGGAATCCAGTTTAAAAGCCGGTTTGAGAGGAAACCCCTTCACTGTCAAGCGGCATTTCTGCTATGCGCACTACCCTTTCAGGACAATGGCATCAACTGAAAGGGCTGCACTCCTTAGACAAGGGTTGATGAAGGAACTGCGTTTTGCCCTCCGGGCGGGCCCCATTTCTTGCTCCGCCAAGAAATGGGGGAAAGAAGGCGGCTTAAGGGGAAGCTCGGGGCCTCGCTCCCCCTTAAGAATCCCTCTCCTATCCCGCTGGGGCTTCGCGCTGTCCAGCTCATAGGTGGTTTATCCCGTCAGAGACGAAGTAACTTCTAACTGGTGAGACTGCCGCCGATGGCGGCTGGCGAGGATTGCCGCCCACGTTCCTGCCTTACGGCGGAACGGGCGTCAATTTTATCATCCTTTCATCGCTGAAATCTGACTGTTCGATTACGTTACTCCCCTAAACTCAGGATAAATTGCATCTTAAGCTGATAACATTGCCTTTCAGGGGAGCTAAAACTTGATTTCAGTGGCCGCAATCGCAATTTTTTAACTTTTCCACGGAGGACACTTCCATGATAAAGCATCTGCTGACCATGCAGGATCTCAGCATCAATGAGATCTACCGCATCCTGAACCTGGCCGACCAGCTGAAATACAACCAGCAGCACGGCATTCCCCACCGCCGGCTGGAGGGGAAAACTCTGGTCACCATCTACGAGAAGCCCTCCACCCGCACCCGCATCAGCTTCGAGACGGGGATGTTCCAGCTGGGGGGCCTGGCCATGTACCTCTCCGGCAGGGAGAGCCAGGTGGGCCGGGGGGAGACGGCGGCGGACACCGCCCGCACCCTGAGCCGGTACTGCGACGGCATCATGATCCGCACCTTCCGGCAGGAGGACGTGGAGGAGCTGGCGGCCTACGCCACCGTCCCCGTCATCAACGGCATGACGGACTACGCCCACCCCTGCCAGGTGCTGGCCGACCTGATGACCATCCGGGAGCGGTACGCCCACTTGGACGGGCTGAAGCTGGCCTATGTGGGGGACGGAGACAATATGTGCCAGTCCCTCATCGTGGGCGGGCTGAAAGCCGGCATGACCGTGGCGGCCGCCACCCCCAGGGACTACCGGCCCCTGCCGGAGATTCTGGACTTCGCCGCCTCCGACCCCGGCTTTGACTTCCTGCTGACCGATGACCCCAGGGAGGCCGTCCGGGACGCCGACGTGGTGTTCACCGACGTGTGGGTGTCCATGGGCAAGGAGGCGGAGACGGAGCAGCGGCTCCGGGCCTTCCAGGGCTACAGCGTCACCGCCGAGCTGCTGGCCCTGGCGAAGCCCGGCTGCATGGTGCAGCACTGCCTCCCCGCCCACAAGGGCCAGGAGATCAGCCAGGAGGTTTTTGAGGCCCACGCCCGGGAGATTTTTGACGAGGCGGAGAACCGCCTCCACGTCCAGAAGGCCATCATGTGCCTGCTGATGGGCGGCGCGGAGCGGGAGGACTGAACCCTCCGGGGCGGCAAATGCTGCGGAGCCGCCCGGCAAATCCGCGAACCTGAGAAAAACCAGACTCCCCCGCCTGCGCATGACGGTCACGCGCCGGCGGGGGAGCAATGTTTACAGAATAAAGTCGAAGGCGTCTCCGGACTGAACGAAGTGCACCGGCACATCCCCCACCAGCCGGGGCAGGTACCGCACCATGTACTTCATGCCGATTTCCTCAAAGTTGAAGTGGCCGATGTTGTAGACGATTTTGGGGTGGCCCAGCTGGCTGGCGTCCCGCATATAGGCGCACACCGTCCAGTCAATGACCTCAAGGGGGATGATGGCGTCAATGTCCTCCCGGGCTACCTTCAGCAGCTTGGCGTCGGCCTGGGCGTCCCGGTCAATGATATGCTCCCACAGGAACACCTTGGACACCCTGGCGTGGGGGTCGCCGGAGATGCGGATGCCATTCAGGTTCAGCTTTTCCTTCAGGTACAGCCCCAGCTCGGTGGCGTCCGTCTCCGGCAGCCGGAACAGCAGGGGCTTCTTTTCCGAGCCGATCAGGTAGTCCTCTCAGCCCAGCTCCTTCATAATGCCGTAGTAGATGCCGTCCAGCGGCGGGTCGATGGGGCTGCCGCCGTGGATGTGGTCATGGTCCCGCCAGACCACGATGCCCCCGTCCTCCAGCAGCTGCCGCTTCTCCTGAAAGATCTGACTGTCGGCCAGATAGTCGGTGGTGTCCTCATGGCTCCAAAACAGCGGCTCGTGGGCAATGATCAGGTTGGCCCCCAGCTCCGCCGCCCGGCGGATGACGTTCACAGAGGCAAAGCAGGTCACCACAATGCCGGTACACTCCTGCTCCGGGTCGCCGTACTTCACCACATCGGTGGTGGGGAAGGCGGGGTCGTCCTTCATGGGCGGGTGGTAGGCGATGACCTTGGCGATGACTTCACTGATTTTCATAACAGACTGCTCCTTGTCTTTCCCGGCTGCGGCCCGGTGGCCGCTCCGCCGGTTTATATTTTCCATTATAGCGCAAAAAGGGAACGGCGTCAAGCGGTGGCGGGGGCCGGCGGCACAACGGGCGTCTTTCCAACTGTGTACACACTTCCTCCTTGACGCCGCCCCATTTATCCCTTATAATTATAAGGAACCTCTGAATAAATGTGCTTTGACCAAAGGGAATCCCCGGAGGGGACGGCGCCTTGCGGTAATTTTGCGCCATTGAATCAGTAGAGCAAAAGATGCAAAAATCACTTCGGTTTAAGGTGGCTTCGCCAGCATAGCTGGCTCAGGATTTTGCTAAAAATATGCCACCGGCATATTTTTTACGCAAAATCTTACAAAAGCTTGAAATCCGTCAGGATTCCTGCGCTTTTGCGCCTTTTTCTGAAGCGCAGGCCGCATGGCCAATTCCTCTTATGCGCAAATGCAGGGAGCAATGGCCGCAGGCCATGCGAGTCGCAGACACAAATTTCCTCGCAACCCGCTCTCGTCCATTTATTCAGAGGTTCCTTAACAACGTTTTGCGATGATATGGCCCCGGCCATGGAAAGGATATGATACTATGTTCCCCCGCTCCAGCGGCATCCTGCTGCACCTGACCTCCCTCCCCGGCGACTATGGCATTGGCTCCATGGGCCGGGAAGCCCGACACTATGTGGACTTTCTCCAGAAGGCCGGGCAGAGCTATTGGCAGATTCTCCCTCTGGTCCCCCCCGGAGAGGGCAACTCCCCCTATATGTCCCCCTCCTCCGCGGCGGGGAATCCCCTCCTCATCGACCTGCCCACCCTGGTGGAGGAAGGTCTGCTGCAATGGTCCGACCTGGCCCCGTACCACTACTATGACGTGGACCGAATCAACTACGGCTGGGTCAATGAGATTCACGGGATGCTGCTCCACCGGGCCTACGACACGGCCCGCACCCGGCCTGACGTGATGGCCCAGGTGGATGCCTTCGCCGCCGAGCAGGGGGACTGGCTGCCCGACCTGGCCCTGTTCCTGGCCATTGGGGAGCATTTCGGCTGCAAGCTGGTGGACTGGCCGGACGAGGATTTGGTGGCTCGCCAGCCGGCGGCTCTGGCGGCGTACCGGGCGGAGCTGTCGGAGCAAATCGGTTACCATGTGTTCTGCCAGTACCTGTTCCACCGCCAGTGGAGCGCCCTGCGCCGCTACGCCAACGAGCGGGGCATCAAGCTCATCGGGGACATCCCCTTCTACGTCTCCCCCGACTCTGTGGACGTGTGGGTGCATCCGGAGGTGTTCCAGGTGGACCCCAAGACCCGCCGGGCCACCTTTGTGTCCGGCGTTCCGGCGGATATGTTTTCCGCCACCGGTCAGCTGTGGGGCAACCCCCTGTACAACTGGCCCGTCCACGCCGCCGACGGCTATCAGTGGTGGTGCAGCCGCATCCGCCGCACCAGCCGGTTCTATGATGTGATTCGAATCGACCACTTCCGGGGCTTCCACACCTATTGGGAGATTCCCGCCACGGCGGAAAACGCCCTGGACGGCCGCTGGCGGCCCGGCCCCGGCATGGCGCTGCTGGATGCCCTCCGCCGGAATGTGCCGGAGGCGGAGTTCATCGCCGAGGATCTGGGGGACATCAGCGAGGAGGTCTACCGCTTCATCCAGGGCTCCGGCCTGCCCGGTATGCGGGTGCTGACCGACGCCTTCAACGATGTGGGGGGCAGCAGCTCCTTCCTGCCCCATCACTGCGTCCCCGACGCCGTGATGTACACCGGCACCCACGACACCCCCACCTTCCTCCAATGGCTGTTCGACCAGGCCAATGACGACCAGCGCAGCTACGCCTGGCGGTACCTCCGGCTGCGGGAGGACGAGGGCCTGAACTGGGGGGTCATCGCCGGAGCCTGGGGCAGCGTCTGCTCCCTGGCCATGGCCCCCCTGCAGGACGTGCTGGGGCTGGGCGGGGACGCCCGGATGAACACCCCCGGCACGGAAGGCCCCCACAACTGGAGCTGGCGGGTGCGGATGGAGGCGCTGAACGACGGCGTGGCCGGGAAGCTCCGGGAGCTGACCTGGCTCTACGGCCGCCTGCGCTGAGATGAAAATCCGCCTGTTGGCCGTCCGGCCCAGGGACGGGGAATCCCTCCATCAGTCCGCCCACCGGCTGCTGTCCCTGGCGGCGGCGGAGGCGGGGCTGCCTGACGGTCTGACCCTGGGATGCACCTCGGAGGGAAAGCCCGTCTTTCCGGAGGCGCCGGAGTTCCACTTCAACCTGTCCCACGCCGCCGGATGGGCGGTGTGCGCCGTAGCCCCCTGCCCGGTGGGGGTAGACTTGGAGGGGGAGCGGCCCCTGCGGGCCAACGTGGTCCGGCACTTCTCCCCCGCCGAGCAGGCCCGGCTGGCGGCGCTGCCCCCCGCCGCCTTCTTCGACCTGTGGGTGCTGAAGGAGGCGGCGGCCAAATGCACCGGCCGCTGTGGGATGCGGGGGGTGCTCCACGGCTCGGAGGTGACGCTCCACCCCCTTTCCGTGGGGGTGGAGGGCATTGGGGCGGCGCTGGTGCCTTTCCCAGAGGAGGGGCTGCACCTGGCGGTGTGCGCCGCCACGGAGGCGCCTCTGGAGCCGGTGCTGACCATACTGGAACGCTGAAAAAGCCGCTGCACGAATGCGGCGGTTTTTTCAGAAACGAATCGGATTTAAAGTATCACAAAGGTGACGCCGTTGTTGTACCGCTCCAAATCCCGGTCGCTGCGGAGGGCGTCGCAGCGGCGGAGGGCCTGCCGGGTCTCCTCCTCGAAGATGGAGAATTTCTCTCCGGGGACGAAGCCGGCAATCTGTCCCCGGGCCTTCCGGGCGGACAGCTCCCGCCGGACGGCCACCCGAATCTTCCCGCCCGTTCCGGAGGAGCCGTAGCCGTGAATCAGCTTCACCGCGGCGTATCCCAGCCGTTTGCTGGTAATCAGCTCGCTGTCCAGCCGCCGGAGGGCCTGCTCCACCGTGGGCAGACCCTGTTCCAAATTCACCTGACGGAGCTGTCCTGCCATAGGGTTTCCCTTCTTTCACGGTTTTTCCATCATGATAACACAGATGCCGGGTTCTTGCAAGAAAAGGCTTGCCAACCGCCCGGAATTGTGGCATAATAGGAGGGCGATGAGCGTGGAGATGTATCGAAGTGGTCATAACGAGCCTGACTCGAAATCAGGTTACCCGTAAGGGTACGTGGGTTCGAATCCCACCGTCTCCGCCATCACAACGGGTTCCGGCAATTCTGCCGGAACCCGTTTATGCCGCCTGCTTTCGGGCGACTTACAAATGCGAAAGCCTGCTTGTGACTGCCCCCTGCCGCTCGGGGACTTAAAAATAGGCGGCTTGCAAGTCCCTCTGCTTCGGCAGGAGGATTGATTTTAGGATGTATAGACGAGGGGATTCTCCTAAATCACGCGGCGCACAGGCCATACGGCCTGTGCGCCTTTCTGTTTTACTTCAATTCCCGGTGAGATACCGCCCCATCAGCTTCTCATAGACCCGCGCCAGCATCCACGGCTCGCGGACCTGTTCCCGCACCTGGGCCGGGGTCAGCCAGCGGACGCCGGTGTTCTCCCCGGGGCAGGGGCGCAGGGGCGTCCCCTCCTCCGCCTCCACCAGCCAGGTGAGGTTGAAATGCAAATGACAGGGGACGTACTGCCCCCGCTTCTCGTGGCCCGCCACAAAGAGCTGCTCCAGGGAGCAGGGCCGGGGGGACACCAGCCGCCCGCCGGTGACGCCGGTCTCCTCCCCCAGTTCCCGCAGGGCCACGGCGGCGAGATCGTCCTCCCCGTCGGCGTGGCCCCCGATCCACGACCAGGACTGATACAGGTTGTGGTAGACCATCAGGGTTTTCGTCCGCCGGGGGTTCACCACCCACACCGAGGCGGTGAAGTGGCCCGCCGGATTCTCCCGCAGCAGGCAGTCCGGGTTCCGGATGGCAAAGGCCAGCATAGAGGCCCTGTCCCGTTCCTCCTGCTCATTCCAGGGGCGATACCCTTCTATCAGCTCCAAAAGTGTCATGTTTCGTCAGCCTCCCAACGCCTGGGCGATCTCCCGCTCCACCTCCTGCACCTCGTCCCACAGGGTACGGGCGGAGATGCGGAGGGAGCCGTGGCCCAGAACGATGACCTGCTCCAGCCCGTCCGACGTGGCCACCCGCACCCGATGGTGTTTACTCAGGTCTAAGGTGGCCTTTTCGATATACATATCCGCCGTCTCCGCCTCTTTCGTGTAGACCACATGGATATTCCGATACCGCTCCACCGAGCCGACGCCCCCCTTCACCTTGTAGGCGTCAAAGACCACGATGACCTCGCACCGGCGCATCCCCCGGTAGTTGCAGAGGATGTCCAGCAGCCGGTCCCGGGCGGCGGACAAATCTTCCCTGGCCAGGGCCTTCAGCTCGTCCCAGGCGAAGATGATGTTGTAGCCGTCCACCAGCAGGTACTCCGTCTGGAGAGGCTGCTCTTTCAGCTTCACCGGTTTGTTTTGGCGCTCCTCCGTGCGGATGCGGGCCTGGGACTCAAAAGCCCGCCGCCGCTTCACCGGGCCATAGGTCTGGGCGAAGATGGCCTCCGGCTCTTTATCCATCACCTGGGCGGCCCGGAACCGTCTGGCCCGCTCCTCTATGGGGGCGGCCTCCTCCTCCAGCTCCGGCTGCTCCGGCTGCCAGGGGGGCAGGTGCATATACTCCGGCACCTGCCGCCAGTTCACTGTGAAGCCCGCGCCGTGGGCGCAGAACACGGAGTCCGGCGTGTTGGCAAGGTCGGCCTCCGGCTGGTATCCCAACCCCGCGATGACCTCCTCCGGGTTGTGACAGGGCTGATACCCAGACACGGTGGCGCTCAGCCGTCCCCGGCCTCCGGTGTAGGCGGCCAGCTCCGTCTGATACCCCCGCAGGGTGGACACCGGCCCGCTGCCGGTGAGCACCGCCGTTTCCTGCCCCGTCTCCTGAATCTGGCAGGAACCGAAGCGCTGCTCCAAGTCGGTTATGGCCCGGCCCACCTGCTCCAGCGGCAGCTCCAGCCGGAGGTCATACCAGGGCTCCAGCAGCAGGCTCTCCGCCTGCATCAGCCCCTGGTGGACGGCCCGATAAGTGGCCTGGCGGAAGTCCCCGCCCTCGGTGTGCTTCTCGTGGGCCCGGCCGGTGAGCAGGGTGATTCTCATGTCTGTGATGGGGGAGCCGGTCAGCACCCCCAGATGCTC
The DNA here is from genome assembly GCA_021203325.1 of Clostridiales bacterium. Lineage (GTDB taxonomy): Bacteria > Bacillota > Clostridia > Oscillospirales > Oscillospiraceae > Onthomonas. The sequence continues at coordinate 50,482 of JAJQBL010000020.1, forward strand.
CTTCTCCTCCAGATGGGTCAGAATCAGCCGCTGCCAGTTCCGGTCCAGCACGTCGCCGCTGCAGGCTGTGCCGAACACCAGACCGCTGCCCCGGGTCCCCGGCTCCAGCAGGAGGTGCACCTCCGCATAGTGCCGCAAAGGCTCAAAGTGGCCCACCCCTTCCACCGGGGCGGTGACGGTCTCCCGATAGAGGATGCTCCCTTCCCGGAACCGCACCGCCAGCCCGAACCGGTCGGCGATCAGCCGCTGCAGGACCTCCAGCTGCACCTCGCCCATGAGCTGCATATGGATCTCCTGAAGCTGCTCCTTCCAGACGATGTGGAGCTGGGGGTCCTCCTCCTCCAGCTCCCGCAGCTTTTGAAGGGCCTCCGGGACGTTGCACCCCTGGGGCAGCTCCACCCGGTAGGTCAGCACCGGGGTCAGGGCGGGGGGCAGGCTGCGGGCTCCGCTGCCCAGCCCCTGGCCGATGAAGGTGTGGGTCAGGCCGGTGACGGCGCAGACCGTCCCCGCCGAGGCGGCCTCCGCCTGCCGGAACTTCTGACCGGAGTAGCGGCGAATCTGGTCAACCTTCTCCGCCCAGACCTCCTCCTCCGGCACCGGGCGGCCGTTCCGGCCCAGGGTGCCCCGGTTGGTCAGGAGCTGTTTGGGCCGCAGGCACCCGCCGGTGACCTTCAGCCAGGTCAGCCGGTTCCCCCGGCCGTCCCGGGAGATTTTGTAAACCTCCGCCCCAAATTCCGGGGGCCAGGCGGTTGGCCGGGTGTACCGGGTCAGCCCCTCCAGCAGCTCCGCCACGCCGTCCAGCCGCAGCGCCGCGCCGAAGTAGCAGGGGAACACCTTCCGTTGGGCCACGGCCTGGGCGACAGCCTCATCCGTCAGGCCCCCCGTCTCCAGATACTGCTCCAAAAGGGCCTCGTCCGCCGTGGCGACGTCCTCCTGCCACGCCTGGACGGGGGCGGAGCAGTCACAGCAGCCGTCGTCCAGCCGGCGTTTCAGCTCCGCCAGCAGCGCCTGCCTGTCGCTGCCCGGCAGGTCCATCTTGTTGACAAAGAGGAAGGTGGGGATGCCCCGCTGTTTCAGCAGCCGCCACAGGGTCTCCGTATGGCTCTGCACCCCGTCGGTGCCGCTGATGACCAGAATGGCGTAGTCCAGCACCTGGAGGGTGCGCTCCATCTCGGCGGAGAAGTCCACATGGCCCGGCGTGTCCAGCAGCGTCACCTCCAGCCCCTCCAGGGGCAAAATCGCCTGCTTGGAGAAGATGGTGATGCCCCGCTCCCGCTCCTGGGCGTCGGTATCCAGAAAGGCGTCGCCGTGGTCCACCCGGCCCAGCTTTTTCAGGGCCCCGCCCGCGTACAGCATGGCCTCGGTCAGGGTGGTCTTGCCCGCGTCCACATGGGCCAGCAGGCCGACGCACAGGGGAGTTGTTTTGTTTTCTGTTGTCTGCCCGCCCATGAAACGGCCTCCCTGATCATTTACTGGGTTCATTTTACCACAGCGGGCGGGAATAGTCGAGGAGAGATTTTTGGGGGCAATGTCATCAACTTGAGGGGGTTGGGTTCCTTAGATAACGTTGGCTATCGAGGCTTTGCCCGGCCTTCGCCGTCAAGCGGCATTTCCGCTGCGCTCCCTACCCTTGCCAGGGAAGCGGGGGCCTGACTGCCGCGCTATCACTTTTAGCATATCCTCCTCGGTCAGTGAGCCTTGCCAGCATAGCTGGCTGCGGTTTTCGGCTAAAAATATGCCGCTGGCATATTTTCTTGATGTATTGTATGAAGGGTACTTTTTAACAGTCCCGAAAATACATCATGACTGAGGCTCGTTTGTGACGAAATGGACAGCAGTTATGAAGATTGGGGGTGATAATCCCAGAATTATCGTAGCTGTAAACAAATTCGACACGAAGGGAGCTTCCTATGGACATCACTTACACAAAATGCGGGGACTATTACATCCCCAACATCGCACTCTCCGACACCACGCACTACCACATAGACAATATGTAATGACCTCCGATTTGTAGAAACGTGGATTTACCTGTATAATGTAGGTGTCCACCAACTACAAGACAGGGATTACCACATACAAATGGAGGTCAAAATGAATTATAGCAC
>JAJQBL010000062.1 GCA_021203325.1 Clostridiales bacterium
AGGGATGGTTCCATGCGTCAAACTACTGACAGCATTTTTGATGATTGCTATAAGGGGGAGCGAGGCCCCGAGCTTCCCCTTAAGCCGCCCTCTTTCCCCCATTTCTCGGCGGAACGAGAAATGGGGCCCCCGGAGGGAAACCACTTATTTCCTTTCTCAATCCTTATCTAAGGAACCCGGCCCCGTCGGGAGGGCAAAACGTTGTTCCTTCAACTTTCCCTTCCTAAGGAGGCAACGTGCGGGCGCACAGTGTGCGCCCGCACGGAAAAACGGGAAACGAAGTGCAAGGCCCTTACGTTGATGACATCGCCCTGAAAGGAGAGCCGGAAGGGTTTCTGCCCGGCCACATCCGGCCTCACATCTTCGTTTGATTGGGATAAATCAGAATACAAAAAGCAATCATTCTCCGTATCTATACAAAACGTACTGCCAAGGGCAGCTTTTTTCGACCGGAAACCGCCTGCTTACCCCGGGCGGCCAGGGGCCGCCCCTACAGAAAACACACCCCCCACCTTCCCGCTTCTGCGGAAGGGTGGGGGGTACTATCCACCAGCCGCTGACAGCTAACAGCTACTATCCACCAGCCACCAGCCACTAGCCACTGACCCCCTGCAAATACACCATCAGCGCCGCCACGTCCGCCGGGCTGACCCCGGAGATGCGGCTGGCCTGCCCCAGATTCAGGGGACGGACGGTCTGGAGCTTCTCTCTGGCCTCCAGCCGCAGGCCGGAGAGCTGGCTGTAATCCAGATCCGGCGGGAGGGCGTGGGCCTCCATCCGCCGCTGCTCCTCCACCTGGCGGAGCTGGCGGTCAATATAGCCCCGGTATTTCAGGCGAATCTCCACCTGCTCCGTCACCGCGGGGGGCAGTTCGGGCCGCTCCCGGTCGAAGGGGGCCAGCGCCTCATAGGTCACCCTGGGGCGTCGCAGCAGGTCGGACAGCTTCGCCCCGTGATGGCAGGGCGGCTCCCCCAGTTGGGCCAGATAAGCGTCCAGGGCAGGGGAGGGGGCCGCGCCGCAGTGCTCCAGCCGCTCCAGTTCCCGGGAAACGGCGGCGTACTTCTCCTGCACCGCCCGGTACCGTTCCTCACTGACCAGGCCGATGCGGTAGCCCACCGGGGTCAGCCGCTCGTCCGCGTTGTCCTCCCGCTGAATCAGCCGGTACTCCGTCCGGGAGGTCATCATCCGATAGGGTTCGTTGGTGCCCTTGGTCACCAGGTCGTCGATCAGCACCCCGATGTAGCCCTGATCCCGGCGCAGCACCAGGGGCGGCCGGCCCAGCAGCTTCAGCGCCGCGTTGACCCCGGCCACAAAGCCCTGCACCGCCGCCTCCTCGTAGCCGGAGGAGCCGTTGAACTGCCCCGCCCCGTACAGCCCCGGTACAGCCTTGCATTCCAAGGTGGGGAGCAGGCTGGTGGGGTCTACGCAGTCATACTCGATGGCGTAGGCGGTGCGGGTCAGCTCCGCCCGCTCCAGGCCGGGGATGGTGTGGACCATGGCCACCTGCACGTCCTCCGGCAGAGAGGAGGACAGGCCCTGTAAATACAGCTCCTCCGTATTCAGCCCCATGGGCTCCACAAAGAGCTGGTGCCGTTCCTTGTCCGGGAAGCGGACGATTTTCGTCTCGATGGAGGGGCAGTACCGGGGGCCGATGCCGTCGATGGTGCCGTTGTACAGGGGGGACCGGTCCAGGTTGGCCCGGATGATGTCATGGGTGGCCTGATTCGTGTAGGTCAGGTAGCACACCGCCCGGTTCTCCGGCATTTCCTCTGTGGTGAAGGAGAAGGGCAGGGGCAGCTCGTCCCCTTCCTGAAGCTCCATCCGGGAGGTGTCCACGCTGCGGCGGTTCACTCTGGGGGGCGTCCCCGTCTTGAACCGGCGGAGGGGCAGGCCCAGCCGCCGCAGGCTGTCCGTCAGGGGCAGTGCGGCCTGGAGGCCGTCGGGGCCGGAGGTGCGCACCACGTCCCCCACAATGGTCTTGCCCCCCAGGTAGGTGCCGGTGGCAATCACCGCCGCCCGGACCTGATACACCCCGCCATTGGCAGTGACCACGGCGGAGACGGCGCCGGTTTCGTCCGTCCGCACCTCCACCACCTCCGCCTGACGGAGATAGAGGTTCTCCGTGGTCTCCAGGGTGTGCTTCATCACCTCCTGGTAGCGGCGGCGGTCCGCCTGCGCCCGGAGGGAGTGGACGGCAGGCCCCTTCCCCCGGTTCAGCAGGCGGTACTGGATGCAGGCTTTGTCCGCGGCCCTGGCCATCTCGCCCCCCAGGGCGTCCAGCTCCCGCACCAGCTGGCCCTTGCCGGTGCCGCCGATGGCCGGGTTGCAGGGCATATTGCCCACCGCGTCCAGATTCACGGTGAAGCAAAGGGTTTTCAGCCCCAGCCGCGCGGCGGCCAGCGCCGCCTCGATACCGGCGTGGCCCGCCCCGATCACCGCAATGTCATAGGCTCCCGCCTGGTATTCCATCGTGGGGTCATCCTCCCGTCTTACTTTCTTCTTTCTTTGGGGCGGCAGCCCCCGCCTGTCCCGGCGCCCTGGCCCGCTGCCGGGCGGCCTGCCGCAGCAGCCCCAGGGTATACAGCTTGTAGGCCAGGGTGTAGGCCGCCGCCCGGGTCACGGTGAGGGACTCTCCCCCGTGGGGCAGGGCCTCGCCGGTGAACACGCCCCGGAACACCTCCTCCAGCTCGGCGCAGAAGGTGTCGTACCGGGCCGGAAAGTCCTCCGGCTCCTCCGCCACCCGGAGCATGGCGGTGATCTCCCCCAGGCTGTACACCTGCTTCAGCATACAGATCAGGTACAGCCCCGCCAGCTGGGCCCGGCCGTAGCGCTTCTTCTCCGGTGGGGGGATGGCCTTCACCTTCACATAGTTGTTCACCATGGTGGCGGTGATCTCGCCGCAGTGGAGGGGGGCCAGGTAGCGGTTCAGCTCCTCCACCACCTGATCCTTATACAGGGGGATGGAGGGCAGCTCCCGGAAGCGGGGGCAGTGATACCCGGCCAGCCCCTTCTGCTGAAAATCTGTCATTTGCTGTGCCTCATCTTTCCGATTACGCAAAAAGTCTCGTACAGGTTCATTTTAGCACCTTCCCGCCGGAAGTCAAGGGCACGATGCGAGGTGACGGATGGTGGAAAACGATTTTATCTGGTTTTGAACTCCACAAGGGAGGTTCCTTGGGCAAGGAAGGAGGAGGGAAAAATGTTTTCCCCGACGGTTGGGGCGGTCCTCCTTAGATAACGTTCGCTATAGAGGATTTGTCCGGCCTTCGCCGTCAAGCGGCATTTCCGCTGCGCTCCCTACCCTTGCCAGGGAAGCGGGGGCCTGCTTTTCTCGCTCCGCCGAGAAAAGCAGCAAAAGAGGGCGGCTTAAGAGGGCCGCTGTGCGTCCCTCTTAAGAATCTCCCTCTATCCCGCTGGGCTTCGCGCCGCTCGACCTGCAAGTGGTCTATTCCGTCAGAGACGATGTGACTTGTTACGCACCAAAGCTGCCGCCGATGGCGGCTGGTCAGGATTGCCGCCCACGTCCCTGCCGCTAAGCGGCGGGACGGGTGGCAATTTTGTTGCCCCTTGGTCGCTGAAATCTGACTGTAAGGGCAGGCTATTGCTCCTGTTGTAAAAAAGAATGGATTATTACGCTTTTTCATCAGAGGTTGCCACCTTGCGGTTCAGGCAGATGTTATCCATCGCTGGATGATAAAATTGCTCGTTCCGCCCGCCTTTGGCATAGGGAGCGCAGCGGAAATGCCGCTTGACGGCGAAGGCCGGACAAATCCTCTATAGCGAACGTTATCTAAGGAGAACCACCCCGCCGGGAGCGCAACCCCCGTTTCCTTCCTCTTTCCTTGTCTAAGGAAACCACCCCCCAGAAAACTTTCCCCACCGCCCCCAACCCGGTGGAAATTGAAGGCAATTTATGGTATAGTGGTTACAAAGTCATAGGCGGCCGGGGCGGGCCGCCTCAGGAGAAAGGACGCTTGCCATGCTGAAGGTATTTTTAGTGGAGGACGAGAGCATCATCCGGGAGACCCTCCGGGACACGGTGCCCTGGGCCCAGCAGGGCTATCAGTTCGCCGGGGAGGCCGGGGACGGGGAGATGGCCCTCCCCCTGATCCGCCAGACCCGGCCCGATGTGCTGATCACCGACATCCGTATGCCCTTCATGGACGGGCTGGACCTCAGCAGGCTGGTGCTGCAGGAGTTTCCGGAGATGAAGGTCATCATCCTCTCCGGCTATGACGACTTTGAGTACGCCCGCCAGGCCATCGACATCGGCGTGACCCAGTACCTGCTGAAGCCCATCACCAAGAACACCCTGCTGAACGTCCTCCAGGAGGTGCGGGAGAAGATCGAGGAGGAGCGGGCCCAGCGCAACTACATGGCCAAATTCCACAACGAGGCCCAGGAGTACGACCAGTTCGCCCGGAAGAACTTCTTTGAGCGGATGGTGTCGGGCCGCATGACCATCCAGCAGATTTACGAGGCCGCGGGCAAGCTGGACCTGGACCTGCGGGCGGAGTGCTACACCATCGCCTTTTTCTCCATGCCGCCGGAGGGCTCCGGCGGGGCCGACCTTTATTCCGAGTCCGCCGCCCGCATCCGGGACGTGCTGATGGAGTATTTCCTGAAATATCCGGAGTATATTCTCCTGCGCTGGAACCTGACCACCTACGCCCTGCTCATCAAGGGCAGCGCCGACCGGATGGAGGGCCAGATCCGCCAGTGCGTCGCCGCGGTACAGGGCTGCTACGAGACCTACGACTCCAACCTGGACTGGTATGTGGCGGTGGGCAAGCCCACCCGGCGGCTCAGCGCCCTCAGCGGCTGCTATGAGGAGGTGTCCCGGCTGTGGGCCTACCGGTACATCCTGCCCCGGCAGCACGTCCTGACGGAGGAGACGGTGGGGGGGCTCACCGGCACCGGCAGCAACAGCAGCCTCGCCCAGCTGGACGCCTCCAAGTTCAGCCCCCAGATTCTCACCGGGGTGATGCAGAGCGCCGGGGCGGAGGAGGTGCCCGGCTTCGTCAGTGAGTTCCTGCTGGGCCTCACCGACGCCCTGGACTCCAAGCCCTTCTGCAACTACCTGATGCTCAGCGTCCGGTTCACCGCCACCGAGTTCGTGGCCTCTCTGGGCATCCCCCAGCAGACGTTTCTGGACGGGCTGGACTGTCTGGACATGGTGGGGCAGCAGATCACCGCCCAGGACTTAAAGACCTACCTGACCGAGCTGCTGATGAAGGCGGTGCAGCTGAGGGACAAAGCCTCCAGCAGTCAGAGCAAGGGCCTGCTGGGGCAGGCGGTGGCCTACATCGACGCCCACTTCACCGAGGAAAAGCTGAGCCTGAACACCGTGGCCAGAGAGGTGAACATCAGCTCCAACTACCTCTCCGCCGTGTTCAGCCAGGAGAAGGGCCGCACCTTCATCGAATACGTCACCGCCAAGCGGATGGAGCGGGCCAGGGAGCTGCTGAAAACCACCGACCTCCGCTCCGGCGAGGTGGCCGCCGCCGTGGGCTACCACGACCCCCACTATTTCAGCTTCCTCTTTAAAAAGACCCAGGGCTGCACCCCCAGGGACTACCGGGCCAGACACGGAGGGCGGCAGAAATGAGCGCACAGACGAAACGGGAGAAGAAGCCCGTCTCCATCCGGCAGCGGATGAACTGGCTGGTGGCCACCTTCTCGGTGCTCATCGCCCTGGTGTTCGTGGTGGTGGTGACCCTCCTGGCGGTGTACCAGAGCCAGTACGCCGGGCTGCTGAACAACCTGACCACCGCCTCGGAGTTCAACCTGGACTTCAAGGACAGCATCGACCTGAAAATGTACTACTACGTCATCGAGAGCCAGTGCTCCGAGGGCCTGCCCATCGACGAGGTGGAGGACGCCCAGGCGCTGGCCCAGGACCTGATCTCCACCACCACGGAGAAGGAGAGCCTCCGGGCCATCACCAGCGTGCTGGACCTGTGCCAGAACCTGGAGGAAAAAATCTACCTGATTCAGGAGACGGAGAGCTATGATGAGCGGCAGCTCCAGCTGGAGAACAACGTCTATGTGCTGACCTCCCTGATTCAGGAGTATATGTACAACTATCTGTATTATGAATCCGTCCACCTGAACGAGCTGCAGACCCAGATGACCCGGCAGATTGCGGCGGCGGGGGTGGTGATTGTGGCGGTGCTGGTGGTGCTGGCCGGCGCCCTGACCCGGTACATCCTGAAGCTGAGCCGCTCCATCACCGAGCCCATCATCAGCATCTACGACCGGGTGAACCAGGTCAGCGCCGGGGACCTGACCCCCCGGCCGCCGGTGGAGTCCGGGGAATATGAGCTGTCCACCCTCAGTCAGGGGGTGGAGCAGATGGTGGTGCGCATCAACCAGTTGCTCCAGGAGACCACGGAGAAGCAGCAGAGCCTCCGGAAGGCGGAGCTAGCCCTGCTCCAGGCCCAGATCAACCCCCACTTCCTGTACAACACCATGGACACCATCATCTGGCTCATCGAGGCGGGGAAAAACCAGGAGGCGGTGGATATGGTGTCCAACCTGTCCGCCTTCTTCCGTCACTCCCTGAGCAAGGGGGAGGATGTCATCCCCCTGGCCATTGAGGAGCGCCATGTGGCCAGCTATCTGCAGATTCAGCAGGTGCGCTACAAGGACATCATGAGCTACACTATCGACATCGACCCGGAGATTCTGGACGCCCGGCTGCCCAAGCTGACCCTCCAGCCCCTGGTGGAAAACGCCCTGTACCACGGCGTCAAGCTGAAGCGGGGCCAGGGCCACATCGCGGTGAAGGGCCGGGCGGAGGAGGGCTTCGTCCTGCTGACGGTGACGGACGACGGGGTGGGCATGACCCCCGAACGGCTGGAGGAGCTGCGGCAGGGGATGGAGTCCGGCGGACGGGTGGGCTTCGGCCTGGCCACTGTCCATGAGCGGCTGCGGCTGCTGTTCGGGCCGTCGGCGGGGCTGTCCATCGCCAGCACAGAGGGGGAGGGCACCACCATCACGGTGCGCCTGCCCTACCGGACGGAGGACCCCCAGACAGAGAAGGAGGGAGCGCAATGAAACGGAACCTGATCCTGCTGGCGCTGACGGCGGCGCTGCTCCTGCTGTGGGGCTGCGCCGGGCAGACCGCCGACACCGCCGACACGGAGGATGCGGAGGAGGACCTCATTGTGGTGGGGGTCTGCCAGGTGGGGGCGGAGTCCGACTGGCGGGTGGCAAACTCCGAATCCATCAAGGCGGTGTTCACCGAGGAGAACGGCTATCAGCTCCTCTTTGAGGACGCCAAGCAGAAGCAGGAGAACCAAATCAGCGCCATCCGCAAGTTCATTCAGCAGAAGGTGGATTACATCGTCCTCATGCCCATCAGCGAGACGGGGTGGGACTCCGTTTTGCAGGAGGCCAAGGACGCCGACATCCCGGTGATTCTGGTGGACCGGATGGTGGACGTGGCGGACGAGAGCCTGTACACCGCCCACGTCGGCTCCGACTTCGAGGCGGAGGCGGCGCTGGCTGTGGACTGGATGGAGGAGACCTATGGGGAGGAGACGGTGAACATCGTCCACCTGCTGGGCACCGTAGGCTCCACCGCTCAGCTCGGCCGGACAGAGGTGCTGGAGGAGGCGGTGGCCGCCCGCGACGGCTGGACCATCCTGACCCAGCTGGAGGGGGACTTCACCCAGGCCAAAGCCTACGAGGTGATGTGCGCATACCTCTCCACCGGCAAGCCGGACATTCAGGTGGTGTACTGCGAGAATGACAATGAGGCCTATGGCGCCATCGAGGCTCTGGAGGAATACGGCTACACCTGCGGAGAAGGGGGCGTGGCGGTGATCTCCTTCGACGCCACCAGTACCTGCCTGACCCTCTGTCTGGAGGGGAAGATCGCCCTGGCGGTGGAGTGCAACCCCCTGCTGGGGGAGCTGGTGGAGGAGGTCATTCAGACCCTGGAGGCCGGGGATACCCCCGCCAAACACACCTATGTGGAGGAGACGTGCTTCACCAGGGAGGATTTGACGGAGGGATTCATCGCGGAGCGGGGGTATTGAGGCGGTGGGAGCTGTTAGTGGTTAGTGGTTAGTGGCCAGCGGCCAGCCACCCCTCAGTCAGCTGTGCTGACAGCTCCGCCGTCAAGCGGCATTTCCGCTTCGCTCCCTATGCCAAAGGCGGGCGGAACGTGCAATTTTGTCATCCAACGATGGATAACATCTGCCTGAACCGCAAGGTGGCAACCTTTTGTTCAAAAAGCGTACTATTCCACTGTTGTTTCAATTAGGAGCAGTAACGTACCCTTACAGTCAGATTTCAGCGACCAAGGGGCAACAAAATTGCCGCCCGTCCCGCCGCTTAGCGGCAGGGACGTGGGCGGCAATCCTGACCAGCCGCCATCGGCGGCAGTCTCACCGCCTGAAAGTTACTTCGTCTCTAACGGGATAGACCACCTATAGGATGGACAGCGCGAAGCCCCGGCGGGATAGAGGGAGATTCTTAAGAGGGACGCACAGCGGCCCTCTTAAGCCGCCCTCTTTTGCTGCTTTTCTCGGCGGAGCGAGAAAAGCAGGCCCCCGCTTCCCTGGCAAGGGTAGGGAGCGCAGCGGAAATGCCGCTTGACGGCGAAGGCCGGACAAATCCTCTATAGCGAACGTTATCTAAGGAGAACCGCCCCACCGGGAGGGTAAAACTGAATCCCATCTGTAATAAGCATACGCCATATTACAGATGGGATTGATTTTTGTGCTGCCCGGTGGGGGCGGGAGGGGAAGCCTTACTCCTCCTCCGCCTCCTCGGCGGCCTCCGCGTCCGCCTGGGCCTGGGCGTAGCCCTGGGCGGCGCAGAGGATGAAGCTGTCCACGTCTCCGCTGTCGCAGAGGTAGACACAGGTGGTGTCGCTGTTCAGGATGCAGTAGTAGGCGTCGTCGTCCTCGCTGTAAGCGCCGACGGACAGGGTAACGGTGACCTTCTCCCCATCGTCGCTCTCATAGCTGACATAGACCTCCACCGGGTCGTCCAGACCGTATTCGGTCAGGGCGTCGCTGTCCGGCTTGAAGGCTGCCAGGGCGGTGAAGGATACGCCGTCCAGGTCGTCCGTCAGCTCCTCACAGAAGGCGTCCTCCGTGATGTCCTCGCCGTCCAGCATCCAGTAGTACTCGGTGGTGACCTCCGGCTCCACGCCGCTGGAGGCGTCGCCGTCGTCGCTCTCCACCTCCACGGTGGCGGAGGTCACGGTGACGGTGGTCTCCGTGGCCCCGGTGACGGAGAAGGTGGAGACGTTCTCCTCATCCAAATCGGGCCAGCTGGGCAGGTTCGCCATGTCGTACAGGGTGACGTCCATGGCGGTGGCCAGGGTGCTGTCAATGGTGTAGATGGTCTCGCTGTCCCCCTCCAGCATGGCGTAGTAGTCGCCGTCGGCGGAGGTGGTGCCGATATACAGGGTTGCGGAGCTGCCGTCGCTGTCGCTGACGGTCAGGGTGTAGTCCGGCTCCTCCAGGCCATAGGAGGACAGCTCCTCTGCGGCGGTGAAGGAATAGGTGGCCTCCAGCTCCTCCAGGGCGGAGACGATGGTGGTAACGGTGCTGTCGTCCAGGTCGAAGTCGGAGTCGCCGTCATAGGTCCAGGTCTCGTCGTCGGTCTCCAGGAAGGTCAGGGCCTCGGTGGAGGGGCTGGAGAAGGTCAGGGTGGTGGGGGAGTCCACCGTCTCCACATAGATCCTGGCGGCCTCCTCCTCTGCGGCGTCCAGATAGTCGGAGATGATGTTGCCGGCCGTTATCCCCAGCAGCAGGAGGATCACCGCCAACAGGGCGATCAGCATACCGATCAGCTGCTTTTGCTTTTTCTTGCTCATGGAACGCCTCCCTTACAGCTTCCGCCGCTTCATCCAGCGGAAGAAGCCCAGGGCCAGGCAGGCCAGGGGCAGCACCGCCACATACAGCAGGCTCCACATGCCGGCGTTGGTGGAGGTGTTATAGGTCACCTCCAGACTCTTGGAGGCGATGGAGATGGAGCTGACCTCCTCAAAACCGGCGGTCAGGTTGTTCATGAACACCTGGAGGTTCACGATGGAGTCGCCATAGGAGGCGTTCACATCGTCGTCCAGCAGGGCGGCGCAGGAATAGACGGTGAAGCGGCTGGTGATCTCCTCTTCCTCATCGTCCTCCTCGGCCTCCGTGTCGGAGGAGGCGGCGCTGCTGTCGTCGTCCTCAGCCTCGGTGTCGGAGGTCTCCGCTTCGGCGTCGGAGCTGTCTGCGTCCTCATCTTCGTCCTCAGATTCCACGGTGATGGTCTGGGTGGCGGTGGCGGCCAGAACGAACTCGCCCTCGGTGTAATTATTCTCGTCCACCACGGCGATGCCGTAGTCCGAAGTGGTCAGGAAGGTGTCCAGGTCGATGGTGTCGTCCTCCAGGTCGGTGGTGGTCATGCCCAGGGCGTAGCCGGCATAGATGCCGTAGATCAGCACCAGGCTGTCGCTGGAGAGGCCGTCGGCGGCGTCAGAGGAAGTGTCCAGCTCCGGGAAGAACACGAAGTAGCTCTGAGAGGCGGCCATGTAGCGGCTCTCATCGCCCACGTAGCCGTCCACCATCTCCAGGCCGTAGTCTGCCATCAGGGCGTCCAGGTTGGGGTGGTCAAAGTCCTGGGAGGCCAGGATCAGCTCCACCTGTCCGCCGGAGGCCAGGTAGTCCCGGATGGTCTCCAGCTCCTCAGTGGTGATGTCGCTGGTGGGCTGGTTGATGAGCAGCACGTCGCAGTCCTCCGGGAAGTCCTCCATCAGCAGGCTGACCTCGGCGGTGCCGAAGTGGCTCTTGGTCAGGAGGTCGGTGACCTCGCTGCCCAGGCTGCTCTCCCCGTGGTTGGTGGTCAAGTAGATGGTGTAGCTGCTGTCGGACACCACCTGGTCGATGGCGGAGACCAGCTGGCCCTCGCCGTCAAACTCGCTGTAGGAGGTGGTGCCGTAGTAGTAATAGTAGTACCAGTCCAGCACAAGGATGTCGTCAAAGTCCACGTTGGTCTGGTTGCCGGTGGCGTCGCAGAGGACCATAATGGAGTCCGCGTCGCAGTCATACTCCGTCAGCAGGGAGGGGTACTCGGTGGGGTCCTTGTAGGTCAGGGTGACGTGGTCGCTGAGGGCGGCGAACTTCCGCAGGAAGGTGGAGATGCGGGTGTCGGTGTCGTCCTCGCTGGCCAGCACCAGCAGCTCCACATCGGTGTCCAGGGCCGCCATGTACTCCTTGGTGGTGTCGGATATGGAGTAGATCTGGGTGTTGGAGATGTCCAGCTGGGTGTAGGCGGTGGGCAGCTGGCCCATAGCGATGTTGAAGATGATGACGACGGCCACCACCAGGGCAATCATCCCCGCGGAGAACAGGCCGTTCTTCCGGTTGGCAGAGAGGGCCTTCCGCTGGGCGGGCGCCTTCGTTTTGCCGTTCTTTCTGGTTTTCTCAGACATGGTTGATTCCCCTCCTTCTTAGTGCCAGCGGCGTCTCTGGATGACCTGAACGGTCAGGAAGAGCATCAGGGCGGTAATGGACAGCAGCATCAGCACGCCGGGGATGTCGAACACCTGATACTCTGCAAAGTTCAGCAGCACCCCGGTGAAGGAGAAGCTGGAGAGGATGTTGGGCACCAGGCTCTCAAACCAGCTGCTGTCCACCAGGTAGCAGGCCACGGTGACCACCGCCAGGCCGCCGCCCACCCCCACAGACAGGGCGTGGGCCGAGGTCAGGCTGTCCAGCAGCAGGCCGATGGCGATGGAGGCGATGAGCAGCAGGATGAAGGAGCCGGAGGCGGTGGTGGGCAGGAAGGAGACGATGGAGTCCCACAGGTGGAGCACCAGCAGGATGCCGAAGGTGCCCACGGCGGCAATGACCTGGCTCTCGGTGGCGGCGGAGATCAGGATGCCGATGGAGATATAGGCCGCGCCCAGCACGAAGAAGCACAGCAGGGTGCAGTAGTCCGTCAGGAAGTACACCTCGCCGGAGCTGCCTGCGGCGATCTTCATGATCAGGGGGCAGAAGGCGAACAGCACGCAGGGGACGGCAAACACCGTCATCACCGCGCAGAACTTGCCCATCACCATGCCGGTGACGGTGACGGGGCTGGTTAAGAGCAGCTGGTCGGTGCGGTTGTGGCGGTCCTCACTCATCACCCGCATACACAGCAGGGGGATGGCGATGAGGAACAGGAACAGGGCATAGTACAGGGAAATGGCAAAGCTGGGGTAGCCGTTGAGCAGGTTGTAGGCCATGAAGTACAGGCCCACGCAGGCCAGCATGAAGGCGACACAGATGCTGCCAATCATGCCGTTATAGAAGGAGGCAAGCTCCCTCCGGTAAATTGCTTTCATTGTGCATCCTCCTTATCTTCCCCGGCCTCTTCGGCGGGGGATTCCACAGGTTCCTCCGTGGGGGCGTCCTCCGGCGGCGCTGCGGCGTACAGGTCGTCGGGCTCCGGCGCATCCCCGTCCTCCGGCAGCTCCACGGCGTACAGGTCGTCGAACTCCGGCGCCTCTCCGTCCTCCGGTGCGTCCGTTTCCTCCAGGGCGGCGGTGTGGGGATTCTCCTCTGAGGCGGCGGGGGATTCCGGCGCGTCCAGGGCGGCCTCGTCCTCCTGCACGGCGGAACGGCGGCGCAGGCGGCGGCGCTTCTTCTCCCCGGCGGCGGGCCGGTTGGTGTCGTCGGTCAGCTCCAGGAACACCTTCTCCAGGTTGGCCTCGGTCTGCTTCATCTCCAGGATGGGCAGGCGGGCGTCGGCCAGGGCGTAGAACAGGGTCTCCCGCAGGTCGGCCCCCTGGGCCTGCTCCAGGGTCACGGCACAGGTGCCGTCCTCTTTGGGCGTGACCTTCAGGGCGCGGATGCCGTCCACGGCGGACAGGGCGGCGGTGATGTCCTCCTGACCGCCCTTCACCACCAGGTTCAGCCGGGAGGAGCCTCGCAGGGTCTCCTCCAGATGCTCGGCGGAGTCATTGGCCACCAGACGGCCGTGGGAGATGATGAGGATGACGTCGCACAGCTCCTGCACCTCGCTGAGGATGTGGGAGGAGAGGATGACGGTGTGCTCCTTGCTGAGCTGGCGGATCAGGTCCCGGATCTCGATGATCTGTTTGGGGTCCAGGCCCACGGTGGGTTCGTCCAGAATGATGATGGGCGGGAAACCCAGAATGGCCTGGGCCAGCCCCACCCGCTGACGATAGCCCTTGGACAGGTTCTTGATGAGGCGGCCGGACACGTCGGTGAGCCGGGCCATCTCCGTCACGGCCTGCACCTGCTCCGCCCGCTTGTCTTTGGGCACCTTTTTCAGCTCGGCGCAGAACATCAGATATTCCTTCACGGTCATGTCCATGTACAGCGGGGGCTGCTCCGGCAGGTAGCCGATGCAGGCCTTGGCCTCCTCCGGCTCCTCCAGCACGTTATGGCCGTTGATGATGATGTCCCCCTCCGTGGCGGAGAGGTAGCCCGTCATCATATTCATGGTGGTGGATTTCCCTGCACCGTTTGGACCGAGAAAACCGTAGATTTTCCCGTCCTCGATGGTCAAATTCAGGTGATCTACCGCAAGGTGGTTCCCATAACGTTTGACCAGATTTTTCAGTTCGATCATTCATGTTCCTCCTTCGCGGCGGGATGTGGGGCCGCCGGGTCGATGTACAGTATAGAATACCCACGCAATCTTAAACTGAACTGAAACTGAGCTGAAAGACGGAGAAAAGCACACCTCCCGGCCCGTTTGTGGAAAACAGGCCGGGAGGCGGGGGGGATTTTGTGGGGCCGGGTG
>JAJQBL010000016.1 GCA_021203325.1 Clostridiales bacterium
ATGGCGGCTGGCGGGGATTGCCGCCCACGTTCCCGCCGTCAAGCGGCATTTCCGCTGCGCTCCCTATGCCTTACGGCGGAACGTGGCGGCAATTTGATTGCCCTTTGGTCGTGGAAATCTGACTGTAAGGGCAGGCTATTGCTCCTGTCGTAAAAAAGCAATGGATAATTACGTTTTTTTGATGTGAGGTTGCTACCTTGCGGTTCAGGCAGATGTTATCCATCGTTGGATGATAAAATTGCACGTTCCGCCCGCCTTTGGCATAGGGAGCGCAGCGGAAATGCCGCTTGACGGCGGGGCGGAACGGCAATCCCCGCCAGCCGCCATCGGCGGCAGTCTCACCACCTGAAAGTTACTTCGTCTGTTGCCTGACAGACCACCTAATAGACCAGACAGCGCGAAGCCCCAGCGGGACAGGAGAGGGGTTCTTAGGCGGATTTTGCGTAAAAAATATGCCGGGGGCATATTTTTAGCAAAATCCTGAGCCAGCTTGCTGGCGAAGCCACTTAAAAAGATAGGTAGCACCTTAAAGTTCCTGATAACGTAGGAGCCTCGAAGCTTCCCCCTGAGCCGCCCTCTTTCCCCCCTTTCTCGGCGGAGCGAGAAAGGGGGCCCGCCCGGAGGGCAAACCGTAGTTCCTTCCACATTCCTTGTCTAAGGAAAACCATCCTTTAAGCTCACATCATCTCCTTTACACAGAATTTACATAACTTTACCTGAATTTAACACAGCGCTGGTCGCAAACTTTACATACGGACGGTACAATAGAACTGTAATCAAAAAATCTGTAAAGAAGCATCAAAGAAACGGATTGAGGGATGCAGTATGAGTATTTTTAATGTATTTTCCCTGCTGGGGGGCCTGGCCATGTTCCTCTTCGGCATGGACATCATGGGCAAGGCCCTGGAAAAGCAGGCGGGCAGCCAGCTGCAAAACATTCTGCGGCGGATGACGGATAACCCGGTGAAGGGGCTGCTGCTGGGCCTGGTGGTGACGGCGGTGATTCAGTCCTCCTCCGCCACCACGGTGATGGTGGTGGGCTTCGTCAACAGCGGCATTATGGAGCTGAGCCAGGCCATCGGCGTCATTATGGGGGCCAACGTGGGCACCACCGTCACCTCCTGGATTTTGTCCCTGGCCGACATTCAGGGGGACAGCTTCCTGATGCAGCTGATGAAGCCCACCAGCTTCTCCCCCATCCTGGCCTTTATCGGCATTGTGCTGTATATGACAGGCGGGGAGAAGAAGCGGAACATCGGCGTGATTCTGCTGGGCTTCGCCATCCTGATGACGGGGATGTCCACCATGTCCAGCGCGGTGGAGCCTCTGGGCGAGGTGGAGGCCTTCACCAACCTGTTCGTCATGTTCCAGAACCCGGTGCTGGGGATGCTGGTGGGCGCGGGGCTCACCGCCGTGATTCAGTCCTCCTCCGCCAGCGTGGGCATCTTGCAGGCCCTCTCCACCACCGGAGCCGTCACCTTCGGCAGCGCCATCCCCATCATCATGGGCCAGAACATCGGCACCACCGTCACCGCTATGATCTCCAGCGTGGGGGCCAACAAGAACGCCCGCCGGGCGGCGCTGGTCCACCTGTATTTCAACGTCATCGGCTCGGTGGGCTTCCTCATCGTGTTTTACGCACTGAACGCCATTTTCCACTTCTCCTTCATTGACAGCGGCATCGACAAGGCGGGCATCGCCCTGGTGCATACGGTGTTCAATGTGACGGCCACCGTCTGTATGCTGCCCTTCACCAGGGGGCTGGAGAAGCTGGCCTACCTGACGGTGCCGGAGGACGAGAAAAAGGACGAGTTCCAGCTGCTGGACGAGCGGTTCCTGAACACCCCGGCCCTGGCCCTGGAGCGGGGCCAGACCCTGACGAAGGATATGGCGGAGCTGGCCCGGCAGGGCGTCCTCCAGTCCCTGTCCCTGGTGGACCGGTGGGACGAGGAGATCGCTGCCTCCGTCAGCGAGAAGGAGGCCTCCATCGACCTGTATGAGGACAAAATCGGCACCTACCTGGTGAAGCTGTCCAGCCGCAGCATGAACGTGGAGGACAGCCACACGGTCAGCTTCCTCTTCCACGCCATCAGCGACTGGGAGCGCATCGGCGACTACGCGGTGAACATCAAGCTGGCGGCCTCCGCCCTGCGGAAGAACGAGCTGACCTTCTCCCCGGAGGCGCTGGAGGAGCTGCGGGTGCTGGAGAACGCGGTGCAGGAGGTGCTGGACCGCACCATCACCGCCTTCGCGGAAACCGACTACAAGAAGGCCAAGGAGATTCCCCCGCTGAACCTGGTGGTGAACGACATCGTGAAGGAGTGCAAGGAGCATCATGTGGAGCGGCTCCAGGCGGGGCAATGCTCCATTCAGGCGGGCATCCGGCTGGGCGACCTGCTGACGGATTTGCAGCGTGTCTCCGGCCACTGCACCAACATCGCCATCGACATGATCGAGGTGCAGCAGGACTCCTTCCAGCGCCACGCCTACCGGGAGGAGACCCGGGCCAGGGAGAACTTTCTGGACCGGTACAACCACTATCGGGAGCAGTACGGCTTGACGGGGGACGATTGATTCTATAAAATGGTAGCTGTAAGCCGTTAGCTGTTAGCTGTCAGCCACCCCTTCTTGGGTTGAGGGGAAGAACGTACCCTTACAGTCAGATTTCCACGACCAAAGGATAACAAAATTGCACGTTCCGCCCGCCTTCGGCATAAGGAGCGTAGCGGAAATGCCGCTTGACGGCGGGGCGGAACGGCAATCGTACCCAGCCGCCATCGGCGGCAGCCTCACCACCTGAAAGTTACTTCGTCTGTTGCCTGACAGACCACTGACAGTCTGGACAGCGCGAAGCCCAGCGGGATAGAGGGAGATTCTTAAGAGGGACGCACAGCGGCCCTCTTGAGCCGCCTTCTTTCCCCCATTTCTTGGCGGAGCAAGAAATGGGGCCCGCCCGGAGGGCAAAGCGTAGTTCATTTAACCTTCCTTCCCTGAGGAGGAAACGTCAGCCGGGCGCACACTGTGCGCCCCTACACATACGGCTGCAAAAGAAGGAGCATCTCATATGATAGCCATAGTAGAAGACGACGAGAGCATCGCCGCATTAGAACAATACGCCCTCCGCTCCAACGGGATGGACGCCGCCATCTACCACGATGGGGCGGCCTTCTTCCGGGGGCTGGAAACGTCCCTGCCGGAGCTGGTGATTCTGGACGTCATGCTGCCCGACCTGGACGGGCTGATGATTTTGCAGCGCCTCCGGGAGAACCACGCCACCCGGCATGTGCCGGTGATGATGGTGACCGCCAGGGGCAGCGAGGTGGACATCGTCCAGGGCCTGGACGGCGGCGCGGACGACTACCTGACCAAGCCCTTCGGCATTATGGAGTTTCTCTCCCGGGTGAGGGCGCTGCTGCGCCGGACGGGCCGGGAGCAGGGGGGCAAGACCCTGTCCTTCGGCCCCATCGTCATGCAGGAGGACCGGCATCAGGTGACGGTGGAAGGCCGCCCGGTGGAGCTGACCCTGAAGGAGTACGAGCTGCTGCGGCTCTTCCTCCAGTCCCCGGAGACGGCCATCACCCGGGACGATATGATGGACCGGGTGTGGCGCAGCGAGTATTCGGTGGAGAGCCGGACGGTGGATATGCACATCCGCTCCCTCCGGCAGAAGCTGGGGGACGCGGGCCGGTACATCCAGACGCTGCGGAAGGTGGGCTATATCCTCACCGACCGGGAGAGCGCCGGACAGGGCAGGTGATGGGTATGGCGAGAAAGGTCAACTACCGCCTGTTCCTGACCGGCCTCATCGCCATGCTGCTGGCGGCGCTGACGGCCTCCCTGCTGTACTACCGGGCCTTCACCATTCAGGTGCGGGAGGATGCGGAGCAGCTGGTACGGGCCTACGCCGTGGCCTATGAGCAGTCCCCGGACACCTTCGACCAGGCCTGCGCCGACGCGGCGATCCGCCTGACCCTCATCGGCCCGGAGGGCAGCGTCCTCTACGACAGCGTGGCGGAGGGGACGCTGGAGAACCACTCCCTCCGGCCGGAGGTGGAGGAGGCCCTGACCACCGGCAGCGGCTCCTCGGAGCGGATGTCCTCCACCCTGTCTCAGCGCACCTTCTATGAGGCGGTGCTGCTCAGCGACGGCAACGTGCTGCGGGCCTCTCTGGACGTGGCCAGCATTTACAGCGTGTTTTTGCAGGCCCTGCCCTGGCTGCTGCTGGCCCTGGGGGTGATGACGCTGATCTCCGTCTGGGTGTCCCGGCGGCTGACCCGCTCCCTGGTGGACCCCATCGTGGAGATGGGCAGGCATCTGGACGACGTGGAGGACCACGTCCCCTACCCGGAGCTGGCCCCCCTGGGCAAGACCCTGATGGAGGACCGGGTGCTGCGGGAGAACCATGAGAAGATTCGCCAGGAGTTTACCGCCAACGTCAGCCACGAGCTGAAAACCCCCCTGACCAGCATCTCCGGCTATGCCGAGCTGATGGCCAGCGGCATGGTGAGCCGGGAGGACATCCCCTCCTTCGCCGCCCAGATTCAGAAGGAGTCCGCCCGGATGATTGCCCTGGTGTCCGACATCATCAAGCTCACCGAGCTGGACAGCGGCACCCTGCAAACGGAGGACCCGCCGGAGACAGAGCCGGTGGATTTGCAGGCGGTGGCCCAGGCCAGCGCAGAGCGGCTCCGGGCCCGGGCACAGCGGGCCTATGTCTCCATCACCGTCACCGGCGAGCCGGTGACGGTGATGGGGGTGCAGAACCTGCTGGAGGAGCTCTGCGACAATCTGGTGGAGAACGCCGTCCGCTACAACCGCCCCGGGGGCCGGGTCATGCTGACCACGGGGCTGCGGGAGGGCCGCCCCTTCCTCCAGGTGCGGGACACCGGCATCGGCATCCCCAAGGAGGCCCAGAGCAGGGTGTTCGAGCGGTTCTACCGGGTGGACAAGAGCCGGAGCAAGGCCACCGGCGGTACCGGTCTGGGCCTTGCCATCGTGAAGCACATCGCCCTGCTCCACAACGCCGCCATCGACCTGAGAAGCCAGGTGGGGGAGGGCACCGAGATGACGGTGCTGTTCCCTGAACCGTCCCAGACGGCAAAAAATGAAGGAAAAGAACCGTGAGCCTGCAAAGACGTGGACAGGGGCCGCTTTCGCGGCCCCTGAACTTATTACAAAAATATGAACAAAAATGCAAAAAAAACGGCGCAGAAGCCCTCAATTCTGACCTGACTTTGGCAAAAAGGACGGGGAGACTGTCCCTGCTCCGGGGAATATGACCACCGTTGACGGACAGCTTTGCAGGGCCGCCCCGTTCCGGGGGCAGGAACCGGATTCCGGGTCAGAACGGTCCGAAAACGTTTCTCTCCGGACAAAAATGACGGCTCCGGCCCCAAAAACGGCGTTCTGCAAGGGGAAAAAGCCAAAACTGCAATTCAACCTTGACAAATGATAACAGGGTAGTATAATAAAGTACATGGAATTGATTCTCGCTTTGCGGCGGATGCGCGAGGGAAATGCGTATACGCATTTCCCGGCCCGGAGATACTCCGGGCCGGGGAGGGACACGCAGTTTGAATGGAGTTTCTGCGCGAACAGGGGTGGATTCCAAATAAAGAAAAGGAGTCATCAGCAATGAAGAAAAATGAAAAGGATGCTCGCTCTGATGTTGGCGCTGGCCATGGTATTTAGCCTGACGGCCTGCGGCGGCAGCAGCGACAGCGGCACCACCAGCGGGGGCAGTTCCTCCAGCGAGGGCAGCAGCTCCGACACCAGCGGCGCCGACGCCGAGACCAGCGAAAGCACCTATACCTATAGCTATTCCACCAGCGCCCCCTCCACCTGGTCCCCCACGGACTGGCAGAACAGTGTCGAGAGCGACATCCAGAGCTACACCATGGTCTACTTCTACAGCTTTGTGATGAACGACGACAAGGACGGCTATGACATCGTCTGCGAGGCGGCCTCCGCCATGCCTGTGGACGTCACCGCCGACTACGCCGGCAACGAGACCTACGGCATCCCCGCCGACGCCACCGAGGGCTATGCCTGGACCATCACCCTGAACGAGGCCATGTGCTGGGAGGACGGCACCCCCATCACCGCTGATGACTACATCTACACCCTGCAGCAGTACCTGAACCCTGAGATGAAGAACTACCGCGCCTCCTCCTTCTATGAGGGCACCGTGGGTCTGGCCAACGCCTACAACTACTATAACAGCGACAAGTCCATCGGCTACACCACCACCCTGGCCGACCTGGGCTACTCCACCGTGGAAGAGGCCGAGGCCGACGGCTACACCAACTTCGGTGTGGACATCTACAACTTCTGGGGCATCATCTCTGACGAAGGCGACACCGTTGTGGACATCACCGACGAGACCCTGATCCGCGACGAGGCCGTGGAAGAGGGCGAGGATGGCGACTATATCTCCGCCGCCGAGGTCTATGACTACATGGTGAACTACTACGCCGACTACATCCCCGACTACGTCTATGTGGGCGAGGCGCTGGAAGCCGCCACCTGGGACGAGGTGGGCGTCATCAAGAATGACGACTACTCCCTGACCTTCATCCTGACCAACCCCACCACCCAGTTCTATGTCTGCTACTCCATGGAAATCGGCCTGGTGTATGAGGAGCTGTATGAGGCCTGCAAGACCCAGACCGGCGACATCGTGAAGTCCTCCTACGGCACCTCCGCCGACACCTATATGTCCTATGGCCCCTATAAGATCGTCTCCTATCAGGCGGACAAGGAGATGAAGCTGACCAAAAACGAGAACTGGTACGGCTACACCGACGGCGAGCACGAGGGCCAGTATATAACCACTGACATCTATGTGCAGTACATCGACGAGCCTGCCACCGAGCTGTCCCTGTTCCTCCAGGGCAACCTGGATGAGTACGGCGTTGGCACCACCGATATGGAGACCTATGCCAACAGCGACTATATCTACTATATGCCCACCACCTACGCCTATGTGTTCACCTTCAACACCGATGAGGAGAGCCTGAAGAGCGAGGACGCCGACGGCGTGAACCACTCCATCCTGTCCATCAAGGACTTCCGTGAGGCCATCTCCCTGTCTCTGGACCGTCAGTCCTTCGTCACCCAGTGTCTGGCCGGGTCTGACGCGGGCTATGGCCTGATCGACTATGTGTACGTCTGCGACCCCGACACCGGCGAGCTTTACCGCAACAGCGAGTATGCCATTCAGGCCCTGTGTGAGCTGTACGGCGTCACCGAGGAGAGCCAGATCACCGGCTACGATAAGGACGCCGCCGCCGCCCTGTTCGAGTCCGCCTATGCCCAGGCCATCGAGTCCGGCCTGATGAGCGAGGGCGACCGCATCGAGCTGGACTATCACGTCTATGCCGACACCGAGAACAACCAGAACCGCGTCAACTTCCTCCAGTCCTCCATTGACGCCGCCACCGTGGGCACCTCCCTGGAGGGCAAGGTCACCATCAACCTGCTGGTGGATGAGGACTATTACAACAACTGCATGGCCGGTATGTGCGACATCGCCTTCACCGCCTGGGGCGGCGAGGACATGAGCCCCTACGCCATGATGCAGTGCTACACAGACTCCACCTATAACCTGGTCTACGGCTATGACGGAGAGTCCGAGATGATCACCATCACCGTCAACGGTGAAGAGCTGACCATGAGCGCCTATGACTGGTACAAGGAGCTGGTGGAGGGCACCTATGCCACCGCCGATTCCGACACCCGCAACCAGATCCTGGCCGGCATGGAGAAGGGCATTCTGGAGTATTACGGCATGGCGCCTCTGGCCTATCTGAACGAGGCTGTCATGTACTCTCAGCGCATTGTCCTCGGCTCCGACACCTATGTCAACTCCCTGGTGGGCTTCGGCGGCCTCCGCATGATGACCTACACGATGGACGACGACGAGTGGGCGGAATACTGCGCCTCGCAGAACAACCAGCTGACTTACTAATCGTCACCTTGCTGTAACAAAACAGGCGGGCGGGGGCAGGCTTCCTGCCCCCGCCCGTTTCGTATTCGGGCCGCGAAATTTGAGGAACGGAGTCTGCGGCCCGTGAAGGCAAAGTCAGCCCTCGTGAAAGGGGAGAACCATGGCAAAATATATCGCGAAAAGAATCGCCCTGATGCTGGTCAGCGGGTTTATCATCATGACCATGCTGTTCGTGCTGATCCGTATGCTGCCCAACCAGGTGCAGGCCGTCCAGGGCGGCTATGACCAGGCCGTGAAGGATATGCGGGAGGCCTGGGGCTATAACAAACCGATTATGGTGCAGTACGGCATCTTTCTGAAAAACGTGTTCACCGAGTGGAACTGGGGCTTCTGCACCACCGTGGGCACCTATTTACAGGACGTGACCGAGTACCTGGCCGGGAAGCTGCCGGCCACCGTCTATATCAACGTGGTGTCCATCGTCTTTTCCATCCCGCTGGGCGTCATCTTCGGCATCGTCGCCGCTATCTTCAAAAACAAGTGGCAGGACCAGGTGCTGAACGTGTTCATCATGTTCTTCATCTCGGTGCCCGCCTTCGTATATGCCTTCCTGCTGCAATACTATGTGGGCTTCAAGCTGGGGTGGTTCCCCCTGGTCATGAACGGGGGCACGGATTACTTCTCCCTGTCCATGCTCCGGTCAGCGGTCATGCCCATCCTGGCCATGAGCTTCGGCACCATCGCCGGAGATATGCGTCTGGTGCGGGCGGAGCTGACGGAGACCCTGACCAGCGACTATATGCTGCTGGCCCGCACCAAGGGCCTGAGCTACCGCCAGGCCACCATCCGCCACGCCCTGCGCAACTCCATGGTGCCGCTGCTGCCCACCTTTATGGCGGACGTGATCTATGTGGTCTCCGGCTCCATGATCATCGAGCAGATCTTCTCCGTGCCCGGCATCGGCAAGACCTATCTCCAGTCCATCAACCTGAAGGACTACTCCGTGTTTATGTGCATCAGTATGTTCTACGTGGCCATTGGCCTGGTGTCCGAGCTGCTGTTTGACCTGAGCTACGGCCTGATCGACCCCAGAATCCGTATGGGAGGAGGCAAGAACAATGAGCTATAGACCAGAGCAGTTTGAGCCTTATATGGACATGGACGACAGCGGCTTCGTCCTGGTCCAGGACCAGGAGCGCCTCCACGACAAAAAGCTGGAGACCAAGCCTGTGGGCTTCTTCCGGGACGCCCTCCACCGGTTCAGCCGGAACCGGGGCAGCGTCATCTGCGCCGTCATCATTGTGATTCTGGCCCTCTACGCCATCATCGCCCCCATCGTCTCCCCCTACGGGGCCAACAGCTACGACGGCTACTACTCCTACTCCCTGCCCAAGAACGAGCTGTTCGCGGACCTGGGCATCAAGTTCTGGGACGGCTGCTCCAACCAGACCATGAACCAGCAGACCTATGACTACTACAGCGCCATCCCCGGCGCCATCGTGGAGGTGTACGATGTCTACACCGCCACCGTGGACGCAGGCCGTGAGGTCACCTATTATGACGTCCGGCTGGATTCCTACGCCAAGGTGGGCTATGTGACGGTGCTGCTGACCGCCTCCGAATATGAGGACGCCCTGGCCTACGAGGAGGAGACGGGCATCCAGCTGTTCTACCCCGTGGTGGACACCGACCAGGTGGAGAATCAGGCCTATAAGAACGACCCCAACGCCTGGTACCTCCACAACTCCAAGGGCGTGGCCCAGCGGGACGCGGACGGCAACCTGCAAAACATCTACCTCACCGATGAGGACAGCGAGGACGGCTACGCCTACTACATCAGCAAGATGAACGGCAATCAGTACCAGTGCCGTGTGCTGTACTCCGAGTGGTACTATTACCAGCACGGCGTCTACGCCTCCTTCATCTTCGGCGCGGACAACTTCGGCTATGACATCTGCGCCCGCCTGGCCCTGGGCGCCCGGCTGTCCCTGGTGCTGAGCGTGCTGGTGGCGTCGGTGTCCCTGGTGATCGGCATTATCATCGGCTCTCTAGAGGGCTACTATGGCGGCACCTTCGACCTGCTGATGGAGCGGATCAAGGACATCCTGTATGAGGTGCCCACCGTGGTGTTTATGTCCCTGTTCCAGATCTACTTTGCCCAGAAGGTGGGGCCTGTGGTGACGCTGTTCTTCTGCTTCATCTTCTTCAACTGGATCGGCACGTCCTCAACGGTCCGTGCCCAGTTCTACCGGTTCAAGGGGCAGGAGTATGTCCTGGCGGCCCGGACCCTGGGGGCCAAGGACAGCCGGCTCATCTTCCGGCACATCCTGCCCAACGCCGCCGGATTCATCATCACCACCTCCGTCCTGTCCATCCCCAGCGTCATCTTCACCGAGGCGAATATGACCTATCTGGGCATCGTCAATTTGCAGTCCAGCACCCTGACCAGCGTGGGCACCATGCTGAACAACGGCCAGTCCACCCTGTCCACCTATCCCCACTGCATCTTCTTCCCGGCCGCGTTCATTTCCATCCTGCTGATTTGCTTCAACATCTTTGGCAACGGCCTGCGGGATGCCTTCAACCCGTCCCTCCGGGGCGCAGATGAATAAGGGAGGCTGAGGACATGGCACAGAAAATTTTAGACGTGCGCAACCTGCGCATTTCCTTCCGCACCAACAGCGGCACGGTGAAGGCCGTGCGGGACATCAGCTTCAGCGTCAACAAGGGCGAGACCCTGGCCATCGTGGGCGAGTCCGGCTCCGGCAAGTCGGTGACGGCCAAGGCCATCCTGGGCATCCTGGCCAAGAACAGCATCATCGAGGGCGGCGAAATCATCTATGACGGCATGGATTTGCTGAAGCTGTCCGAGGAGGAGTTCAACGAGCTGCGGGGCAACCGCCTGTCCATGATTTATCAGGACCCGCTGAGCAGCCTGGACCCCATCATGCGCATCGGCAAGCAGATGACCGAGGCCACCTTAATCAACGGCAAGACGGCCCACAAGCACGGCAAGAAGAACTTTGAGGGCAAGACGAAGCAGCTCAGCGGGGCCATGAAGGCCGCCGGCATCCCCGCCGGGGAGGTGGACCGGATCGTCTCCGTCCTGACCAAGCTGGTGCCCATCGGCAGCAGGCTGCGGGTGGACTACCGCAACGCCAGAGACTATGCGGAGTCTGCGGTCTTTTCCTGCGAGCAGGTGGCGGTGGCCGCCAAGAAGCAGGACTCCGCCCCGCTGGCGGAGGAAGTCAAGTATTTGAAGGAGCGGGTGGACGGTTCAAAGAACCCCTACCTGCTGCCGGATGCGGAGACGGTGGAGCGGCTGAAAAAACGGCCTCCCCGACACGGTGGGCCAGCTGGAGCAGCTGCTCCAGGAGGCGGTGAGCCGGGAGGAGCCGGACTATTACGCCATCGCCCACGCCCAGCTGAACGGCGGGGTGCCCGCCTTCACCCCGGAGGACGTGGCGGGCTGGAACCGGACGCTGCGCGCCGCCGCCAATGAGGATTACTCCGGCGAGCTGGTGCAGGCGGTCTCCAAGGCCATGCGCCACAGCGCGGAGGGCTACCTCCCCAAGAAGCAGGCGGTGCTGGACCTGCTGGAACGGTATCTGCCCCTCTTCCGGGCGGAGACGCTGGACACGGCGGCCTGCAAGAAGGCAGTGGATGAGATGAGCAAGGCGGTGGCCGCCTCCATCGACCCCTTGCCCACCATCAAGGACTCCGCCGCCCACACCTTCGGCTCCACCATGGCCTACTCCCTGAAACGGTACACCAAGGGCATCCCCAACAACGCCAAGGAGCTGAAACGGGTGGAGAAGGACACCGCCCGGTACGAAAAGGATATTAAGCGCAAATCCAACGTCCCCAAGGTGATTCCCGCGGTGCTGGTGGACCTGGACCTGACCCGGAACACCATGCTGACGGCCATGGAGGAGCTGCAAAGGGACTATCAGGAGCAGATTCGCGCTTTCCCCCAGCACGACTTCGACCAGGACGCCCACGCCATGGTGACCTGGCTGGAGGAGCAGGGGGACGCCATGGTGAGCAAGGTCACCAAGCAGCAGGCCTATGACAAGGCCATCCGCATCATGGAGGACGTGGGCATCGCCGAGCCCCGGAAGCGGTTCGAGCAGTATCCCTTCGAGTTCTCCGGCGGCATGCGCCAGCGTATCGTCATCGCCATCGCCATGGCCGCCAACCTGGACGTGCTGATCTGCGACGAGCCCACCACCGCCCTGGACGTGACCATTCAGGCCCAGATTCTGGAGCTGATCAACGACCTGAAACGCAAGCGGAACCTGACCGTCATCTTCATCACCCACGACCTGGGCGTGGTGGCCAACATCGCGGACAAGGTGGCGGTGATGTACGCCGGCAAGCTGGTGGAGTACGGTACCGTGGAGGACGTGTTCTATGAGCCGGCCCATCCCTACACCTGGGCGCTGCTCAGCTCCATGCCCGACCTGGATACCTCGGAGCGGCTGGAGTCCATCCCCGGCACGCCGCCCAACATGATTTATCCCCCCAAGGGCGACGCCTTCGCCGCCCGGAACAAGTACGCTCTGGCCATCGACTTTGAGGAGCAGCCCCCCAGGTTCGACCTGTCGGAGACCCACTGGGCCGCCACCTGGCTGCTGCATCCCAAGGCCCCCAAGGTGGAGGTGCCCCACATCGTCACAGAGCGCATTGCGCGTATGAAAAAAATGGAAGAGGAGGCCCGACAGAATGACAGAGTGTAATCAGGAAGTCCTTCTGAGGGTGGAACACCTCAAGCAGTACTTCGGCAAGAACGATTTCAGGGCGGTGGACGACGTCAGCTTTGAAATCAAAAAGGGCGAGGCCTTTGGCCTGGTGGGGGAGTCCGGCTGCGGCAAGACCACCACGGGCCGCTCCATCATCAAGCTGTACAACTGCACCGGCGGCAACGTCTGGTTCAAGGGGCAGCGGATTTGCGCAGGCACCCGGGACTATACCGACGCCATCAAGGCGAAGAAGAAGGAGACCGACCAGCAGCTCAAGGCGCTGAAGGCCCAGGGCGGCAATCCGGCGGAAGAGGCCCGGCTGAAACAGGAGCGGGACGCCTTTGTAGCCCAGCAGAAAGAGGAAATCGCCAAGGCCAAAGACGACCAGAAGAACTGCGACAAGAAGTATCACGACCGCCGCACCCAGGAGCTGAAGGAGGAGTACGCCCAGAAGATCGCCGCCCAGCCCGAGCGCTCGGCGGAGCTGAAGGCTGAGCTGGACCGGGAGCTGAAAGCCGTTCCCACCCGGCTGGTCACCCAGATTCAGATGATCTATCAGGACCCGGTGGCCTCTCTGGACCCCCGTATGACGGTCAGCGAGATTATCGCGGAGGGCCTGGTCATTCAGGGTGTCAAGGATAAGAAGTATATCCAGGAGCGGGTGTACGAGATGCTGGAGACGGTGGGCCTGGTGCGGGAGCACGCGGAGCGCTATCCCCACGAGTTCTCCGGCGGCCAGCGCCAGCGTATCGGCATCGCCCGGGCGCTGATCATGAACCCGGAGCTGATTATCGCCGACGAGCCCATCTCTGCCCTGGACGTGTCCATTCAGGCCCAGGTCATCAACCTGCTGAACGACCTGCGGGAGCAGATGGGCCTGACCATCATGTTCATCGCCCACGACCTGTCCGTGGTGAAGTACTTCTCCGACCGCATCGGCGTCATGTACTTCGGCAAGATGGTGGAGCTGGCGGAGTCCGACGAGCTGTTCCGCCACCCCCTGCACCCCTACACCAAGGGCCTGCTGTCCGCCCTCCCCCTGCCCGACCCCCCCTAT
>JAJQBL010000088.1 GCA_021203325.1 Clostridiales bacterium
AGGCAACGAGGTAGCAGGCCGTGATGTTGACGGCGAACCGCAGGACGCTTTTGGGAGAGCTGTCGCTGCTCCGGAAGGTGAAATGCTTGTTGAGAAAATAGCTCAGGATGCTGCCGAAGATGTAGTTGGAGGCCGAGGACACCCAATAGCTCAGGTGAAACACGTTGTAGAACAGGAACATGATGGCCGTGCCGAAGAGGGTGTTGGCGATGCCGACCAGGATGAATTTCCAGAAGGTTTTGTCGAAAATGCGGGCCAGCAGGTTATGTTTCATGGCTTTTCCCGTCCTCATAGGTTCGCTCGCTGATGATATATCTGGGCCGGGCCTTTGTCTCCAGATAGATTTTCCCGATGTATTCACCGATCACCCCAAGGCACAGGAGCTGAATCCCGCCCATGAAGCATACGATGCAGACAATACTTGTCCACCCGGCCACCGTGATTCCGATCATACTGCTGACCACCGCCCATATGATGCCGATAAAGCTCAGAATGGCGATGATCAGCCCGAGGCCGGTGATCATCCGAATCGGTTTGACCGACAGGCTCGTGATGCCGTCAAAGGCCAGCGCCAGCATTTTCCTGAGGGGATAGTGGCTTTTCCCGGCAATTCGTTCTGCACGTTCGTAATAAACGCTTGTGCTTTTGAAGCCGACCAACGGCACCATACCCCTTAAAAAGAGGTTGACCTCTTTGAAGTTGGCAAGCTCCTGAAGCACACGGCTGCTGATCAGGCGATAGTCTGCATGGTTGAACACGACCTCCGCGCCCATCCAGTTCATGAGCCTGTAAAAGCTCTCTGCGGTGAAGCGCTTAAAGAATGTGTCGGTATCCCGCCTGCTTCTGACGCCGTAGACGACCTCACAGCCCTCCAGATAGGCATCCACCATGGCATCCATGGCGTTGATGTCGTCCTGTCCGTCGCAGTCAATGGAGATGGTGATGTCGCACCGGTCTTTTGCCTCCATCAGACCGGCCAGAACCGCGTTCTGGTGGCCTCGGTTCCGGCTCTGTGAAATGCCGGTGTAATGGGGGTTTTCCCTCGCCAGATTGCAGATGATTTCCCATGTGCGGTCTTTGGAGCCGTCGTTGACGAACAGAATCGTGCTGTCCCCGGCAATTTTGCCGGAGGAAATCAGCCCGTTCAGCTTTTGGAGGAACATGGGGGCGGTGAGGGGGAGTACGGCCTCCTCGTTGTAGCAGGGGATGATGATAGAAAGTGTTGGCTTATGTTTCATACTGTCCTCCCATTACGCAATCAGCTGATACAGGCAATAAGTTCTGACCGACCCTTCAAAATAGAAGGACGCCTGTGCCACACATTCATACAGGTCGGTGTCCAGTTCCGTGTCTCGTGTGACAACAAAATCCACCTTGCCCTGCTGGATAAATTCGTTTTGGGTCTCCATAATCTCAGCCAGCCCAATGTTCAAATTACAAAAATATTTACAGTTAGGAACGATACCTGTTGTTGTATAAAATCCTCCGTCCAAAAAGCCGTAATTCAGCAAGGTTGCATCTTCCACCTCTGCGATTATTTCTGCAAACTGGTATTGCGGCAAATCGGATTTGCTGTATTGCATCAGATAGGTATTGCCACACAGGGCGAAGGCAAGCACAGCACTTAGAACACAAACCAGACTGCCGCGATATTGATTGACAATGCGTGGCATTGATGGTATATGCAGATAGTTTCTATAGCAATTCCGAATAAGTTCAAAGGCGGCCGCCATACCAATAGGAGTAAAGACACTGAAAATCAGCGAATAATATGTGTATCTCCGTCCGCCAATATAGACAAGCAAAAAGGTTCCCACTGCCGAAGCTGCGATAAACCAAAAATCAGAATCCTTTTTCTTCAGCAAAGACAGTCCCCCAATTCCGGCTATAACTGCGGGGACTAAATTATAGTGCAGAATATTTTTTGCACCGCCCAGCAGATTATAGATGCCTGAAGCAAGTAATGAGCCGTTGGACGATACCGAATATGCAAACAGATTATCGTAGAAATATACCGTCCACAAATCCGAAAGTGCATGATTTATAATAAAATATAGTAAAATTGGGAAGGAAAGCGCCAGAACGCCTGCGGCGATAAGCAGGAGCATCTGAAACAGCTTTTTTACTTTTCGATGTTTGATGAGCAGGAAAGCCGGAACGCAAATCCACCCGATGTAAAATCCCAGCATGGAAAACTTGATCCACAGCACACAGGCTAACGTTATACCAATCGCCAGACATTCCAATGGAGAGGGGGATTGTTTGCGCCGCAGGCCCTTCATTCCGACATAAATGGCAAATGCAAAAAACGGAAGGCACAATTCTTCTGCGCTGTCACCATGGCAAAAGGAGGATGCACTGTATACTAATGCGGACAGTACGGGAACCAGCAAGATGCTTGCGGAACTGCAATAAAGCCTCATTATTTTGAAGGCGTAAAACAGAAATACCGCACAGGCGATTATTTCAAGGAAATACACCCCTAAAAACGATGTTTCAGACACCATCGCAGCCAGCGCATGGAGCATATAAAGGAGGGGCCCCTTTTGCTCAAATAAGTCCCGGTAAGGCACCAGCCCGTGGAGCATGGATTTTCCCACAGTAAGAAAACAGTTGGCATCAACCCAATCGTTAAAGGGGTATAGCGGGGAGGATTTTGAGCAAATGGTGATTGTGACAACAGCAGTCGCCAGTATCAGAAGCATTTGAGGTTTTTCAATGCGGAGCGCATTTTCAGTTGTTATGCCGGAGCGTGCTTCCGCATCGGGGGATGATAAATTTAACAGGATGAATTCAAGGATAAGATTTAAGAAGTAAAATCCGACAATACCTCCTGCCGCGGCAAGTGCAAACACAATGAGTTTAGAATCAATCCCCAACTGTGTACCCAGCGACTGTAATTTGCTGCTGTAAATCATTGCATCATAGAAAAAATAAGCAGTGACAGCCAGAAAGGACACTGTTAAAACGACAGACAGCAATGATAGATTTGTTTTCCAAAATGCAGATAGATTTCTCAAAAAGAACGATGCGATAAACAAAACAGCAATTATGACTGCTGCCGTCAATAATCCGGTCAGCGAAGTCGCAAACAACATCGCAAATGCTCCACCGGAAATAATCAGTGGAATATTTTTTCTCAAATTTTGAAAAGGGTGCTTCATTTTTGCGTACATGGTTCTCTTTCCTCTCAAACTTTGGTATCGTGTATCATTGTAGCAATCTTATTGCGTTTGACCGTTTTCCGTTTTCTGCACACCAATGGCCTAGTACGTCATTTTCAAGCCAGAATTTCCCATAGGTCATTGCACTCAAATCATTAGAAATCAGGGCATATTTTGATATACCTGCCGTCCATGAGAAATACCTCCGTTGTCAAACTTGCTTTCAAAATGTGTACCTTTGCAAAGTGAGCCGTATCCGCTGTTCCACCGTCCGGTGATTTGTTTTTCGCTCGGAAAAGTATTGCAAAGGAGGGATTCTGGTGCTATAATGGGACAGCAATATTGTGAACGAAAGAGTTTGCAAAGGTACACTTTTCCAAATTCACCCGCTCACCCCTCCTCTTCCAATTTCCTGGCTTTGGCGTAAAAAGTCCCCTCCGGCTGGCCGTACGCCTTGATAAGCTTCTTCTGGGCCCGGGCGGTGAGGCGCAGGCGGTACACGGTGCCGTTCAGGGTGAGTTCATAAGCACGTTTCATACTGATTCAGTCCTTTTCAGAAAAAGGCGGCCCCTCATCA
This sequence comes from Clostridiales bacterium, assembly GCA_021203325.1. Lineage (GTDB taxonomy): Bacteria > Bacillota > Clostridia > Oscillospirales > Oscillospiraceae > Onthomonas. The sequence goes on from JAJQBL010000088.1 coordinate 3,742, forward strand.
GGAGCCGCCTGCATTATTGGTTCTCACGCGCTGGGGTTCGTCACGGTCCAGTCGCTCTGGAGGCTGACGGAGGCGGTGGCCTCAATCAGTTCGTCCACCCCCACGCCGTTGACCACGGTGTTGATGTAGCCGGTGGTGGAAAAGCTGGTGCCGTCGGGGACAGTCACCACCACCGGGACGATGTCCCCCGCATCCTGGAGGGCTTTCAGCACCCGGTAGTCGCTGTCGGCGGCGCTGTTGTCAAAGAGGTAGGTGATTTCGAAGGCGTCCGCGTCCTGCACGCCGGGCACCTGCTTCTTCATCTTGTCCTTCAGGCAGGTGGCGTCCAGGTCGGAGGGTGCGCCGCCGATGTCGCCAATTTTCGTCACATAGTTCAGCTCAGTGGAGTTGATGGTCACACTGACGCCGATGCTGGCATAGCCTTGGGTTGCCATATAGAATCATTCCTTTCAGTTTTGAGTGGATTTTGAGAATCGTTTGTAAAAAAGGCGGCTGAGTAGAAAAAACGCTTGACAATATGGGATAAATCCCATATACTGATCGTAGAAAGACAGATGGAGCGGGAGCCGATGGAAATTATCTTTTACGAGCTGCCGGACGGAAGCGCACCGGCGGCGGACTTTATACGGAGCCTGGAGCCGAAAATGGAGGCAAAAATGCTCCGTATGATTGACCTGTTGGAGAAGTACGGCGGCGATTTGCGGGAACCCTATTCCAAGACCCTGGGCGACGGCATATTTGAATTGCGGGCGCAGATGGGGAATAATATCACAAGGGTGCTATATTTCTTCTTTATCGGCAACAGAGCCGTCCTGACAAACGGCTTCACCAAGAAATCACAGCAGACCCCGCCGGGGGAGATTGACCAGGCAAAGCGCTATCGGCAGGACTACCAGACAAAGGAGGCGACCAGACATGGCCTTTGAAGCATTTAAGAGCGCAGAGCTGCAAAAGCCGGAGGTTCGGGCTGAGTATGACAGCCTGGAACCGGAATTTTCCATTATGCAAGCCATGATTGACGCAAGGCTGGAAACCGGCATGACCCAAAAGGAGCTGTCGGAACGCACCGGCATTTCCCAGAGCGAGATCAGCCGATATGAGCGTGGCGCCGGGAACCCCTCGGTCAGAACGCTGCGGCGCATCGCCGCCGGGTTGGGCCGCAGCCTGAAAATCGAATTTGAACCCCGAAAGACGGTTTGACCGCTGGCAGGTCGCTGCTTTTTGGCAGCGGCCTGTTCCTTTTGTCTGCCCTCAGTCAATCAATCAAGCGGAGCGTCCGCTTATCCACCCTCCGGCCAAACCGGAAGGTTTTCCGAAAATAACCGTTCTCCATCCCCAGCGCCCCCGCGTACTCCCGCAGGAAGCCGATGGAGAGGAGGGCGGTATTCACCAGCGGGGCCAGCGTCCGCAGTTCGTCGGCCTCCGGCCCCCACAGGTCGATTTGATAGCTGAGCCTGTCCACCACCAGCCGCCCGGAGACCTGGCTGTTGTCCAGCTCGGTGACGGTGATCAGCGCCCCGGTGGGGACTTTGCGGGGCCACTGAGCGCTGACGGTGTAAGATATGTCAGTATCCAGCCCCTCCAGCGTCGCCCGGATGATGGGGAGGGCGTCCGCCAAAATCAGGCTTGTTTCCGTCATTTGAGGAACACCTCCTCAATGGCCCCGCCCAGGCCCTCCAGAACGGCGTCCTCGCTGGCGGTCAGGGCGTTGTACAGGAAAGCTTTGGCGGGCACGCCCTCGGTGTAAACGAATCCGCCTTTTTCGCCCTCCGCGTATTCCTCGCCCCGCATGGCCGCCGCCTCCTCGCTCTGGTAGACCCAGCCGTCCGGCCGGTGGCTGACGCCCAGCTCCGCCGCTTTGGGGTGTGGGTTTGCCGCCCCCATCGGCCCGGTGCCGAACTCGTGGTAGATGGCGGGGGCATAGCTGGTTTTCACGCCGCCCTCGATCTGGTCGCCGTTGGCCTCCACATAGCTTTCCAGGCTGTTCCGGAGCCTGCCGTAGTTCACCGGTGCGCCCTCTCTGGCCTGGGCGGCGATTTGCTCTGCCAGCCTGGCGGCCCGGGTGACGGTGGCCCGCTGGAGTTTGTCCGGGGACTGCTCCAGGGCGGAGATCAGGGCCTCCAGCAGCGCCGAAGTGACAGTTTCAGACATCGCGCCGCCCCTCCTTCCTTATTCCGCTGCGGCGGTATCGGCTGCGGCCTCGGCTTTCGCCCTGGTTTTCGCCTTGGTCTTGGCCTTGGTGGCTTCCTCGGTGATGGTGTAACCGGCGTTTTTGAACGCCGCCACCTGAACGCCGCTCACCCGGAAGGTCTTACCGTTCTTGCTTGTGAGATACATGATTCATTCCTCCTTTGGGTTAGGCCGTGGCCTTGTGGACGCCGATGGCCCCCTTCTTGCTGTTCAGGACGAAGGCATCGTAGCGGATGCGGCCCTCCACCAGCCAGCCGGAGATGCCGGGCGGGTTGTCGTGGATGGTGTAGTCGGTCAGCTTCTCCGGGCCGGGGGTGCAGATGGGGTTGGTGATGACGAAGTTCACCCCGTCCGGCAGATAGCTGGAGGGCACCTTCACCACAGGCACCCCGTCAATCTCGCCCACCTGTCCGTTGATGGCGATGCCGGTGGCCAGGTCGCCCATCTTGGTGAAGCTGTCGTCCAGCTTGATATACTTGTAGAAGGTGGGGGAGCAGTAGCACACCCGCCCGCCCTGATGGGCCTTGTTGTCGTCCAGGTCGGCCTGAACGGTCAGGAAGGCTTCATAGGCGTTGGTGGCGTCCACGGTGCCGGTCTCGGTGCTGCCCGCCCCGGCGCAGATGGCGGCCAGGCGGTAGGTGTCCACCTCAGGGATGATGACCTCGTCGATCTGCCGCTGGAGGGCCTTGCCTGCCTCCATGGTCATCTGGGTGTCGTCCCGGCTCTTCTTGTCGATGGTGAAGGTGAAGGCCCGGTCCTGGGTCACCTTCAGCTCCTGCACCTCGTTCTCCAGCTCGGAGGGGTCGCCGTAGCGGTTGGTGCCGCTGGCGGTGTAGTCGTTCATCGCCACGGTGGGGATGGAGTAGACATTCACCGTCTCCACACCCAGCCAGTCATAGTCCTGGTTCACCGCGCCCTGGGTGAGAGAGCCAAGGGTGAACCGCTCGTCGATTTTGTCAGAGTACTTGCTGGCATAGTTGACTGCCATAATTTAATCATTCCTTTCGTTGGTTTCGTGGTTTGGTGCATAGTGCCCCGGTGCGCCTGTCAGGATGCAACCGCCTGCTTCTCCCGCACCCCGTAGGGGCGCACAGTGTGCGCCCGCCTGTTTGCGCCTCTGGAAGCCCTTTTGAAGGAGCTGTCAGCGCAGTCAGCTGAGGGGGTCGCGCCGTTGGAAACGCCCATACGTTGCCAAAGGATGCCACCGTTGCCGGGCGAACGCTGTTCGCCCCTACTGGAAAAGGGAAGGTCATCCTCCTGCGGAGGCGTGGGTGGGAATCATTGGCACCGATTTCCGCTCACTTTTTCTGACCCATAAAGCCCATAAGGAAGGGGTCAGGGGCTTCCTCGTGCTGCCCGGCGTCCTTGGGCGGGGTACCGCCCCGCATCTGGTCGTTGACGGCGCTGGCCCGGTAGGCCCGCATGAGGCCGTCGAAGGCGGTCAGGTTGGTGCTGGTGGCCTCCGCGTCCTTGCCGGTCAGGTATTTCGCAAAGCCCGCGTCGTAGCCCATGCCCTGGAGCTGTGCCCCGGTCTGGACCTCCAGCTGCTGGCGCTGGAAGGCGGCCCGCTCGCTCTCGAACTGCCGCCGGTCCTTGTCCAGCTGGTACTGCTCCCGCTGGGTTTTGCTCATCTTTTCCAGCCGTTCCGCTTCGGTCAGGTTCTCCGCCTGCTCCTGCTCCCATTTGGTGCGGGCGGTCTGCACCGCTTTGGTGGCCCGCCGGTCAAACTCGGAGCGGTAGGCCGGGTTGCTGTCCAGCCACTGGTCAAAAGTCAGGCCGCTCCCGCCGGAGTTGTTTTCCTCCTCCGGGGTCTGCGCCGGGTTCTGCTCGGTGGTCTGGGTGGTGTTGGGTTCGTCTGCCATGTGAATAACTCCTTTCGCGTCCTGCAAGTTCAAGCCCTCGCAGTGTCGTGGTTTGGGTATGAAAAAAGCACCCGGAAGGTGCTTCAATCAATGGATTTGATTTTGCATTTTGTTGGGGTCAACAAAATGGTCTGCATATGCGTTTTGGACATAAGAAAAGCACGGCTCACGTCGTGCTTTTCAATGTTATTGATTGTTATCTTTTATATCCTTCGTTATCTCCTATAAACAGATAAAAGGCATAAAAAATCTGATGTATCATCACGCCGACAATTCTACCGACAATGGGATTGTTGTTGGGGTAGAGCCGTATAACCGTAAATTTAGAGTAATTTTTTTCTTCAAAGCGATTCTTAAATGCTGTTGGAATCTCTTTGTTAATTTTTAGATTTTCAAGTTCAAACCCTACTGCTTTTCCTCTTTGCATGAGAACAAGATAGGTATCCTTTGACAGTTCAATCATACGATTTAACATCTGGGCTTTGTACTTGTCTTCAAAATTCTTTGGGAGGTTGAAATAAGCAAAGTTGAATTTCAGATATTGAGGATTGTAGCACTTTGTGCAAGGCCTAACGCCTCCGGTTTGCCTCTTAATCTTCTTGTCTTTAGGCATTTTCAATCACATTACGAGCAAAATACTCTTGAATCAGTTCAGTCGGGATTTCAGCGTTAAGGCCATGCTCTCTAACGGTGACATCCCAGGGCGTCCCGTCCTCGTGCGTCATATTGCGAAGCTGCCATGCGGTAAAAATCGCAAAATTATCATAGGTCAGATTAAGCGATTCTGCCTCGTTGTCGCTGATAGCCTCGACTGCCGCTATGTTTTCAGGAGTTGCATCAATCGAAATAGCATCGCGCCCAAAGCTCTTTAACTCCTGATATACCTCAGGCACGACTGGGCCATGCTTCCATGCCATAATCTTTTCCGGAAACAGTGGCCGATTCTCCAACGCTAAATGAATCCCCTGAGCAAAATAAAGAAGTTTTTGCAGTTTGAGGTGTGTAAGCCCTTCGTAAGCGCCGTATTCATCGGTTTCAAATTCCATTCTTCTGGCGTCATTTTGCCAAACAAGCCATGTTGCAGCAGCAAAAGCGGTGGTCATATCTGTCACATCCTTCCTCCTCGATTTGTTTGTCAACTATAGTATACCACGTTTTGCCTTCTGTGCAACGAAAAAATTGAAAAAAATTTTGCTTATTTGAAAAGATTGATGCTTATTTGCTGCAGATACTACAATCAGTGCAACCGGAGTGGGTCAGTTCCCGCCGCCTGCGTCCTCCTTCGGCTCGAAATGGTGCCCGTTTCCGCAGTCCTGAGAATCGGTGGGCCGCCTGAACAGCAAATCGTCAGGAATTTCATTATACCAGTCGCATTTCCTTCGTCCATGGAAGTGCTTGCAGTCGTTACACAAACAGCGAACCACACCGGGGTCTGTATAAAAGCGGTCTGGATATTTATGAGCTTCCATCGCTATGCCTCCGTCATGTAAATGATATTCCCGTCAACCCGGTCAACGAAGAGCCTTGCGTTTCGCTGGAATAGCACTTCTTGTTCCTTGATATTGATGCTGGAGATGTCTTTTCCGTGTTTGGAAGTAATTACATACTGAATCTCCATACTTGGGTCATAGACGGTTTTCCCGGTGGATGTATAAGCAGAGAAAAGAATGGCTTCATCTTTGCGATGCTGTGCCAAAAACGCCGCCGGGTCATCTATCATGCCAGTGCTGACAGACCGGTAAACTGTCCCTTCATAGTCGGGCAGTTTGGCCAGCGCCGTGTCCAGGTCCCGCACAAGCTGCGCCTGCTTTGCGGTCAATGTGTCGCCATTTCTCAGCGCATCGTTCAGCGGATAGGCCACCCCGGAGGACATATAATCCTGAATGGCCCGTATGTCTTTTTCATTCAGTATACCATCTTCGCCGGATTTTTCAACCTCGTTTTTCCCTCAACGTATTTTGCATACCACTCTTTATAGGTCATATACCCCGGAATAGTGACAGATTTCCCCGTCACCGGGTCCCTCGCCGCCCGGTTCACCCGATTCAGCTGTCCCCGGCTCATGTCGCACATGGTGGTAGAGCGGCAGTGGGGGTGCATGGGCGGGAGGTTCGTCCCCGGCGTGGCCTCCGCCACCGGGAACCGCTGGCCGTCCAGCTTCCGGCAGATCTCGCTTGTCCGCAGGTCCAGCGTGGCCAGATAGATATAATACTCAATCCCCGCCGCCTGGTAGCCCATCAAATGGCCCTGATTGGCCACATAGTTGCACTCGGTCATCACCAGCCGCCGGGCGTTGTACTTCGCCCCCTGGGTGTCATCCAGGCCGATGACGGCCAGCAGGTTGTCCCGCATTTCGTCGTACCGCAGCCCCGCCAGCAGGCCCACGGTGACGGTCTCCTCCACCGCGTCGGCGAAGCGCTGGTTGTTGTCCCACAGGCGGTCAGACCAGTTTTTTCCACTCCAGTTGGCGGAGAGGGCCGCGGTGATCTGGTTGTCCCCCAGCAGGTCGAAGCGGTACCCCTCCCCGGTGTACTGCTCCACGTCGAAGATGGTGCGGTAATAACTTTGCTCCAGCGTGTCCGAGAGGCGGTCGCTGACATATTCCGCCTCGCTGAGGCCCACCCGCCGGGCCTGGGCGTAAATATCGTCCCGGAGGGCCTGCAAGCGGCTGATGCGGTTGGCGTAGGCCGGGGCGGAGAGCCGGGCCCAGATGTCCCGCTTCACCTGCCCGGTGGCGGTCCGGTACTGCTCCCGGAGGGCGTCCCGGGCCTCCTCCGTCTCCCGGACGGTCAGCAGCTGATTGGCCTTCTGCTCGTTCATCGCACCGCCCTTCACATAGGCGGAGAAGGTCTTTTCAATCTGCCCGACGATGTTCTCCTGCGCCTTGTCGTAGAGGGCGGTGATTTGCGCCACCGTTTTCTCCGCACGGGTGTGCAGCAGCTGCTCCAGATTCAGAGAGCGGCGCTTCCAGTAATCCCGGCTGTTCATTCAGCCTCACGGCCAGGTAGGAAGCCGGCGACCTTCTTTTCCGCAGCCTCTTCCTCGGCGCCCTCAGAGGCTCCCATGCTCTGCTGGTAAACTTCCATATTCTCCTGTTTTTGCTGGCGGATGTTCCGCACCGCCTCCGCCGGGTCCCGGATGAACCACAGCTGAGAGAGCAGCGTCCGGTCGTCCACGATGCCCTGTAAACTGGTCACCATCTGCACAATTTCCGTCTCATTGATGGGGGTGGAGATGGTGAACACCACGTCCACATCGGTGACAGGCACCTCCCGCATGGCCCCCTTCACCGTGAGCCAGCGGTTGTACAGCGTCAGCCGCTCCTTGAGGCCCCGCTCCATCCGGCGAATCTTGTTCTTCACCAGCAGGTTCATGGTCAGCAGCTTCAGCTTGAGGGCCTGCCCGGAGCTGTTGCCCGCGAAGTTCTCGTCAGACATATCCACCGTCAGGGTCATTTTGTGCATCTCCCGGACGGCGGCGTCGGCCAGCACCTGAACGCTGCTCTCGTCGAAGGTTTTCTGAATATACTCCACTTTCGCGTCCAGCGGGGCGCCGTCGATGAACTTCTCCCGCAGCAACTTCTCTTCGTCACTCTCCCGGAGGCTCATGCCGAAGAACACCAGCAGGGCGTCCACGAACTTCTGTTTGTCCGTGAACCGGTTGCTCATCAGGTTGTCATAGGCGTCGATGAGTGGAATGATTTGCTCAAAATCCCCTTGCCGTTCATCGTTGTTCTCGTAGGCGATGACGGGCACCGCGCCGAAATAGTGCGGCTCCGGCTCCCCCACCAGCTGGAAGGGGGCGGGGTATTTGTCCGTGGACTTGTACCGCTTCACCGTCTGGTCGGTGTAAATCGTCACCAGGTAGTAAAGCTCGCCGGTGCTTTTCTCCCGCCGCTCCCACAGGACGGCGAAGAGCTTGTTGTGCTCCACGGTGGAATCCTCCACCAGAATCCCGTCCATGGGGGCGATGTAGGCGCTTTTCGGCTCCGGCACCGGGTCGGAGCTGGCATAGCAGACCTCCAGGCACTCGCCGTACACCCCCATACCCTTGCCGATGCGACTGTCCACCTCGCTGATGTGCTGCCGGTCGTAGGTTTCCAGCAGGGGGGAGAGGTCGATGCGCTGGCCCTCTTTCACGGCTGACGCCGCCTGTGGGCCATTCTGCGGGCCGTTCTTCTCCACTTGGTGCTGGGATATGCCGGGGACGGTTGCGCCGCTCTGGGGGCCGTCCTCCGCCTCGTGGGTCTCGTTGGTGTCGTACTTCACCGGCTCCCCCAGATAATACCCCTGGGCGATGTCCACCACGTACTTGGCGTAGTTCACCGCCACCAGCACCTCGTCCGCCTCCGGCTGCCTGCGGAGGTTGTCGTGCTGGCCCCGGTAGTACCGGTCAAGCCGGAGGAACCGGCTGTTGGCCCCCTCCGCCTTCCGGATCAGGTGCCGCAGCACGGAGGAGGGGATGTCCTCCAGATTGGGGACTTCTTCCCGGTCTAAGTAGATGATCATAGTTTTATGCACCTCGGTTTCGTTGGTAGCTGTTAGCCGTTCGCTGCGATGGTTGGAACCGCCGGGTTTCCCCTGTCCAGTAGGGGCGAACAGCGTTCGCCCGGCCCGCTTTCCGGTTCCCTCTGGCGTTTCGTTGGCAAACAATGTTATCGGAAAAAGCAATTTCCTGTTCTGACTTTGCGGAACGGGGGAACATTCCTGCGGGCGCACACTGTGCGCCCCTACGGGGTGAGGGAGAGGATGTGGTTGAACCCCACGGCGATCGCACCGGGAAGAACCAGCCACTAGCCACTAAACCCCTCTCGGCCTCCGCTTCACGCTGACCACCTGCCGCCCCAGAATGGTGCTGACGAAGTACCGCATGGCGTCCATCGCGTGGTCGTTGGCCTTCACCGGCCTGTCCTCGCCCCGTTCCCCGGCCTTCTCGTCCCAGACGTAGGCCTGGAACTCCTCCAGAGTGTGGACGCAGCTGCGGGAGAACACCAGCTCCCCGGCTCCCAGCCTTTGGGCGACGGTTCGGATGCCGTCCAGCACATCGTTGTCCGCCTTCTGGACGGAATACCCCCGCTGCCGCAGCTCCGCGATGAAGGACGCGGCGGAGGGGTCCACCACGATGGCCCGGGGGCTTGTGCCGTCCAGCCATGTCCGCAAGTCCTCCGCGAACTCGCTGTCGGTTTTTTGGCGGCGGCTTGTTCTGCCGGAGTAGTAATATTCCCGGACGCAGAACCAGCGCTCTCCGCCTTTCTCCCGCCGCCACAGCAGGAACACCGTGGGGTTCTGGGTGCCGTAGTCACAGGAGACGTAGCTGTCCCCGGCCAGCTCCGGCAGCTTGTCCGCCACGTTCCGCTGTTCGGAGAACATATCGTAAATCCGGCCTTCCGCCGCCACCCACAGGCCCAGGATGTACCTGTCCCGGAACACCCCCTGATACATGGTCTCCGCGTCGGCGATGGCCTCCGGGGTCAAAATCGGGTTGTCCTCCATGTGGAAGTGGAGGTGGAGGGCGCTGTGCTGCTCCGGCTGTCCCTCCTTCACCCACTCCTGATAGAACCAGTGGCCGGGGCTCTCCGGGTTGCAGTTGAACCAGAGCTTTGCGTTCGGTTCGCTGAGGGTTCGGGCGATAGCCTGCTCCACAAAGAACCGGGGCATGAGGGCCACCTCGTCGAACAGCACCCCGCACAGGGTAATGCCCTGAATCAGGGCGTAGCTGCTCTCGTCCTTGCCGCCGAAGATGTAAAAGCGGTTCTCCCGCCCCAGCCCCCGCACCATGAGGACATGGTCAGACCGGCGGTAGCTCAGCGAAAAACACGCCGCCAGATCCGCCTGTTCCTGGGCGGGCCGGACGATGTTCCGCTCGGCGGAGGCCACCGTCTTGCCGCAGATGCCGAAGTTCTGGCCGTTGAAATACCGCATGGCCCACAAGATAAAGCCGGTGAGCATACAGACGGTTTTGCCGCTGCGCACCGCTCCGTCGCAGATAATGGCCTTGTACCGCTCCTGTGTGGAGGGGGTGAAGGCCCATTTCAGCACGGTTTTTTGTTTGGGGGAGAGTTCGGAAAGGGTCATGATTCCTTCTCCAATGCGTCAAAGAGACGGGAGGCGGCGGCCTGTTGGGCGGGGTTCTCCTCCTGGGTGGGCCTGTCCCGCCACTTGTCCGGGCGGCGGTTTTTCAGCCAGAAGATTTGCGCCGTGGTGTTGCCGTCCAGCGCGGCGGACAGCAGGGCGTTTTCCACCGCGTAGTCCACAACCTCTTTGCCCTTTTTTAGGGCCTGCGAAATCTGCGGATATTTCTCTTTCCAATCATACAGGGTGCGAACGCCGCACCCGCAGTTCTTCGCAATCTGTTCGTCGGTCAGGCCGTCCCTGGCCCAGCCCTCCAGCAGCAGGAGGCCCTCCGGCTCCAGCCACTTCTCGTATTTTCCCTTCGCCACAAGGCCCTCACCTGTCTTTCCAATGGGATAAAAATACCGCTGGCCCGGAGGTCAACGGCGGTAAGATTTTTCAAAATAGGGCTTGACATGGGTGTACATCTATGATATACTTATATCAGAAACAAGGAAAGGAGGTAACACAATGGGCCAAACAGATAGCCAGTTCAAGGCGTTTATCCGTTTCGTCCTTGACGCGCTCCGTGAGGTTTGTGAGGAAGAAAACCCTGAGAAGCGCCAGGCAAAGATGGACAGGATACTGGACAACCTCCAAAAGACCCTTGAAGATTAACCCGGAGGGCGGCGCAAGCCGCCTTCCCTCTCTGTAAGGAGGTAAATCATGCCGGATTCAAAGGCAAAAAAGGAGTGGACAGCGGCGCATACAACACGGGTCGTTATGAACTTAAACCACAACACTGACGCCGATTTACTGCAAAAGCTGTCAGAGGTGCCCAGTAAACAGGGATACATCAAATCGCTTATCCGTGCCGACATTGCCCAGGAAGCCCGCCGCCGCTCCAGCATGACAAAAAAACAACAACAGGTGTTTGACAGTTTCAAGGCCATATCAGAAGGCAAGCCCTCGGAGTGATCCGGGGGCTTGCCCCTTTTGTGGCAACCGGAATTGCACCGGGGACGCCAGACGATGACGCTGCCCTTTTTACGCCCAGGGCATGAAGGAGGTGAACATGAAGAAAGCAAGGTTGCGTATCCATCATTCCACGCTACTATTCTACCACAGGTGAATGTGGCATTGTGTGGCATCTTTCAAAATCCTGCAAGGCCCAGCCGTGGAGCCGCCGAACATGATCATAGCTGTAATTCATTTCCACGGCGATCTCCTCCAGGCGTTTGTACTCCACATAGCGCTTGTACAGGATTTCGACATAGGCCGGATTCTTCAGCGTTTGAATCTGCCGGATGATGGTGTGCTTCTCGTCGATGTACCGGTCTACTTCGGCATTGATCTCCGCCTCCAGGGCGGCAATGTGGTGCACGATGTCGGTATATGCGGCATGGCCCCCGCCACCGGACTGCACCCGCGTCTTGGAGTAGTCCATGCTGCCGATGCTGGTAGCTGTAGTCCGCAGGTCGGCCAGCTCCCGCAGTTGTTGGTTGATACGGTTGTCCAGGTGCCGGAGCTGGTTCAGGTATTCTTTCGCGGTCATTGCTTTTCGCCCTCCGATGTGATATAATGACTTTGCAGGTCAAAGTATCACCTCCTGGGGGCCGGGCACTCTCCTTTCTTTGGGAGGGTGCCCGGTTTTGTGTTACTCTGCGGTTGCAATCTCACAGCCGCAGGCGGCGTATCCGGCAATGTCCACATAGCTGTCCGCCGTCCCTGTGCCGGATGTAATGCGGCCCATCTTTTGCAGTATCATCATGTTGGCGACATCCTGACGGCCAATCTCGCAGTCCAGATAGGCCGACCACAGCCTTGCAATCACCGCAAAGTTGTCCTCCGGCTTGCCGTAGTCCTGCTCCCGGTGTCCGGTGGCACAGGCTTTCGCTTTGTCCAGACAGGCGGCGCGGGTCATGTGGGCGGCGGTTTCACCAACAGTTGGTGCATCAGTTGGTACATCAGTTGGTGCATATTCCACGCCGAATGCTTTCAATACTTCTGCCGGGTATCGTTTTACGTAGTTAGAGCAGGACACCGGGCGTTGACCTCCATCAATCGTCCACAACGGGCAGCCCTTGGAGCAGTCCGAGATTTCCCCGCACACAAGGTAGTATGCTCCGTATGCGATGAGCTGTTCCGGTGTGCAACCTTCCAGGCAATCAATCATCGTTTTCCCCTCCATTGTGCAGCAGCACCACCGTGATAGGCCGTCCGGCCTTGACAGATGCCGCGGATTCCAGTGCTTCAAACACCTTCAAGTCGACAATCGTCCTGTAGCCACATTCGCTCTTCGCCTGTACAGTCAGCGTGTCGCCGTTCAGCGTCCCCATGCACACTCCCTCGTTGGACAGGATGAGATATGCCGTAAGCCCACACGCTTCGTAAAGCTCTGGCACCAGCTCCCGCCAGAAGTCGGTACCGGTTGCAGTACAGGTGGGCTTGGGCTTGTCGTGGTTGACGGCAAACGCGCACAGGATGATCAGGACGATTGCGCCGCCTGTTACCATGCCGGTCAAAAAGTTAATCACTCTTTTCACCTCCGATGATTTCATCCAGTGTAATGGTTTCCCCCTCCTTCAGGTCGGGGAATAAGCTGTCGTTGAGCTTATAGTGACAGTTGTCGTGGATGTAAAGCCCGGAGCAGTTGTATCCGCCCCGATGCACTGTCTCGATACCGGGGAACAGACGCTTGATTGCTTTCGCGTCCTCAATGTCCTGCTTTGTCCAGCGGGAACACGCTTTGATAAGCTCCGGATGGTTGATTACAAATACAAGCATAATTTCCCATCCCGCAACTTCCCAGTCTTCGTCACTGGTTTTCCATTCGTGTTCCCCTCTCTCGTTTATGTGATTAACAATCTTATTGTAGTCCCAATCAGTACTGTCCACTATCCACTCCTGATTTACCTCTACCCCCAACACTTCGCAGATGCGGGGCTTTTTATTGTCAGCCATGTTTCTTCTCCTTTCTGATTTTCAGGCAATACTCGCCCGCTTCCATGTTTGGCTTCGTCCAGTCTGCCTGTATGACTTCTTTGCGCCGTAGTATCTCGGTCTGTTCCCATCCGCACCGGTCACATTCTTCCACGGTCTGAGGGGTGCAGACACTAGCCTTGTTCCGGCTCAGGGTACAGACGTGGGTCTTTGTATCCTGCTTCATTGGCGTTCCCTCATCTTCTCCACTGCCGGGTGCTTAAACCCCGGCAGGCGTTTGAATCCGATGCTGTCGCAGTAAAAGTATCCAGTTGGCAAGTTATCCTTGACAACTGCCACAATGTCGCTGGTGGACATGGCGTGTCCGGTGAAGCCCTTCGGCATATCCCGGCAGTTGAACAGGATGAACAAGTCCTCCAGCGATTCGCCGGTCAGGTCGGCGGTGTAAATCAGGTCGTAATGTTCCGGGTTCGGCTCTCTGCCGTGTTCCCGCAGAAAGGCAAGGCTCTCAAAGCGTTCCCATGCGGTTTCGTCGGTTTCTTTTAACTGTAAAATTGCATATTTGTCAGGCATTGGTTACTGCCTCCTTTTGTTTTGCCCTCCGGGCGGCAGATACCGCCCCGTTTTTTGTCAATCCGTATTTTGCCCCGGCCTCGGTGTAGCTGTGCCCCGCCTCCACATAGGCCAGTATGGCGGCGTCCCGCTCCTCCGTGGTCATCTGCATATCGCTGATGCGCTGCTCCAGCGCGTTGCACTGTGCCCGGTAGCTGGCGGTGTTATCCTTCGCCTGCGCCAGCTGGGCCTCCAGGGCGGCGTTGTCAGCCCTCAGTGCGGCCAGCTCCGTCTCCATCTCCTGCATCTGTCGGGTCTGCTCCGCCAGTGTGGCCTTGCCTGCCGCCGCCTTGCGGGTGCTGGCCTGCCGGGCCGCGCTGCCGTGGAGGTAGCCCAGCAGATACACCGGCATGTATGTCCGGTTTATCTCAGCCTCGTTGCACTCCGCCCACAGGGTTTGATGCAGCAGCGCCCTTGTCTCCCGGCAGCCGTATTGTTCCCACGCTCTCCCCGCCTGCCAGTCCCCGTCATGGGACAGGTGGGCCAGCACCGTGTCCACATCCGGGGATTGGCGGATACGCCACAGTGCCAGCCACATCCGCCGCCTCCAAAGGGCCACGGCCCACAGGCCCACGGCCAGCCCCCACAATACCAGTTTGGCAAGTGGGGCCACGCTGTGGAAGGATACGGGCAGCAGTCCGATCAGCAGCCCCGCCGCCATGAGCAGCCGGGTCTTTGGTGGCAGCAGCCTGTCCCAGATGTGGAAGGGGTTACAGATAATCACCATCATGGCAAGGACAGCCAGCAGAACGGCGTATCCCCACCACGGGGCGGAGAACAGGCCGAACAGCACCAGCAGGGCCAGAGGGACGACACAGAACAGCTCCGGCCTATAGGCAGCGGCCCATGTCCTCAGGCGGTCACAAAGCCATTGCAGCGCCTGCATCACCAGTGTCCGAAGATTACGCCGCCCAATCCGATAAAAGCGACGATTACCCCCAGCGGTGCCAGCTCCGGGATGCAGAGGGCTGCACCAGCCCCCAGCACTATGGCAACGATGGACAGGATGTACTCCAGCAGAGCAATCCAGTTGCAGGGGTTGGTGGGGTCTTTGACCAAATCAAAAATCGTGTTGAACATAATCATGTACCTCCTCTCCCCCTCCCCCGCTCTATGGCGGGGAATGGGGCGTTATATTGGGATATGTTGGGATATATCGGGGTATGTTGCCCCCTGACCGTTTGCAAAACAAACGCCTTTTTGCCGTCGGAAAACGCTAAAATCGGCTCGACAAACGGTCTGGAGGGGGTCAACAAACGGTTATTTTGGCTCGACAAACGCCTCGGGGGAGGGGAGGTTATGGGCGTTTCGCTTCATCTCCCATCCCCCCAATCCATTTTTACCCCATACAGCAGCTCCATGGCCTGCTTCGCCGTCTCCACCGTGGGCTTCTGCCGGAACCGCTGCAGCGGCCCTTCCAGCTTTCCCCACAGCTTCGCTGTCCGCGCCCACAGCTGGCAGTCAAAGACGATGCTGTCATAGGTTTTCATCAGCGCCAGCTTTTCCTTCTGGGCGGTCGGCCGGTCGATGTCCCCGGCGTGGTATCTGGCATATACCAATGCAAGCCCCTGATACAGCACCTGCTCCGCACCCGTCAGCCCTTCCGGCATGGGATCGTTCTGCATGGCTGCCCGTTCAAATGGAAACTCTTTCATAATCTCAGATACCACTCCAGCGTCTCCACCGCCGCCTGCCAGCCGTGGCAGACCGTGGCGTAATACCCTTGATTCATCAGCTCCTCCAGCCACCAGCGCTGCTCTGGTCGTGTCCGTCCCGTCTCCGTTTTCAGTTCGATGTACAGGCCGTGGTAGCGGTCACGGGCCACCGGCAGGCACAGGTCAGGCACGCCCTTCTTCACCCCCTGGGCTTTCAGGTGGGCGGCCTCGATTTTGTCCCGCCTGCCGCCGTTGGGGATGTGATACAGCAGCTTCAGCTCCGGGTAGGTGCTTCGGACTGCCAGCGTCCAGTCAAAGACGGCTTTTTGCTCTTGTGCTTCGGTCATAGCGTTTGCCTCCGTTAAACATTCGATTCAGAATCATGCTGGCGTCACCCTTGGTCAGTTCGCCGGTGTCATATCCCGGCAGCATCCGGCGGATACTCCGCAGCTGGGCCTCAATGGCGTCAATACATTCCTGTTGGTATGGTCGCAGCTTCGTGGTGGTTCCCTCCTTTCCATGCGCCCGTGCGATATGGTGTGAAAATACGGCGCACACCATTTTGTTTCTAATTGTTCTTGAAATGCGTTAATAGAATGAAACTATCCTAAAATCAAGCCTGAATTATTCGTTGAAAATTTCCTGTGCGACTGTGCGACTTTCCCCACACGTTGTCGCATGAAATTTTTAATACATAGATTGGCCTCCGGCTCTCCTGCGTGTATGTGTATCCTTATAGTGTGTGTCTCCCAAAAGTCGCACAGTCGCACAAGCGTTACAGAATCTCTTCCATCTCTGAGCAGCTTGGCCCCGAGCCTTCCAGTTTCAGGCACACGCCACGGGCGGGAACGCCGTTGATACGCTTCGGGATGTCGTAACCTTTTGCCTGAGTTCGTATCAGTTTTTTCTGTTTCAGGTAGGAAAGCAGTGCTTTTTGGCTGAATCCGGCCTCCTCCACCACTTCGTTGAACACACGGCGGATGATGAAGCACTCATCCAGATGCAGCTCACCGTAGACCTCCCCCTTCTGCTCCTGGAGGGGGTCAAACCGGTTGGCATTTTGCGCCACCCAGTCGCACAGGAAGGCGTAGCCCCGCTCGCCCAGGCTGACAGAGGCTTTGGAGGCCAGAAAGGTGCTGATTTCCTCCACCGTCAGCGGCTCCGTCTGGCCGTCAAAAATCCAGTCGCAGGCCAGTGTATCGGCGGTGAGGATGGCGGCGGCGGCCATGGCCTGCTTCTCCGTGGTGTCGGATTGGGACAGGGTGCGGAAAAAGCTGTCATAGAGCCGGTTTACCACGGGGTCGGCCTCCCCGTCCCGGTACAGTCGTTCAACGAATTTTCGTCCAGCAAATCCATAGTTGACTTTCAGAGCGGAGGACACCGCCCGACCGTCCGTGATGACCGGCTGACCGGCGGCACACTCAATGTCAATGACCCGGTTGACAGCGCCCGCTCCGGCACTCTGGCCGGTCAGTGGGCTTTCCCCGGTGGTCAGGATGGTGTTGCGCCAGGTGGGGGTCAGATCCACGCCGCCGCCCCGGTTGCCTCTGGTGCGGCCCACGCCCTGGGCCAGTTTGTACACGTCAAAGCCGGTGCGGCCGTGGCTGTCCCTTGCCAGCTGCAATTCATCCAGGCACAGGGGCAGGTGATTCAGGAAGGCGGCGGTCTTTTCGTGGCCCACTACTGTAGCGTCAAAGGTCTTGATGTACGCCCCCACCGCCGGGTTGCCCCAGGCGGAGGCCGCCAGCATCAACGCCACCGTCTTGCCGGTGCCGCTGTCCACACCCCACAGGTGGACGAAGAAGGGCAGCGCCCCCAGCGGTTCCAGCAGCGGCGAGGCGAAGGAGGCCGCCAGAATGATTTTCGCCGTGGTGGACATCTTCCGGCAGTTTAAGGCGGTCTGCTTCCAGACGCCTTCCTGCCCCCGGCTTGTCACCGCCTGGAACAGGCTGCGGAAATTGCTGTCCCCGTCAAAGGTCAGCCCCTCCACATAGGGGGAGAAGCCCTCCCCCCTGATGTAGCCCAGCCGTCCCACGCTCTTGGATTCCGGCAGGATGTCATAGTTCAGGGCGTCCAGGTCGCTGAGGTAGCGCACCAGGGCCTTTGCGCTCTCGCTGGTGACCAGGATGCCGCTGGCGGCCAGGTCGGTGATTTTATTGGCGGAGGCCAGCGTCCGCTTGTCCGCAATCAGGGTGCACCATGCGCTGCCCTTCCGGTAGGCGATTTTCATCTTCTCCTCGCCGGTGTCAATGTTGACCAGCCGTTCCACCGGCATGATGGGATGGGCGCAGGCGTTCAATTCGCCCTTTGGCGTATCCATTTTGATGCCGGTGTCGTCCGCTTCCCATTGGCCTGCGTTCAGCTCCTTCGGCTGTCCGGTGAAGTTGGTGGGGTTATCCATCTGGGCGGAGATGCCGAGGGCCTGCATTTTGACGGATTTCAGGTAGGCGGAATATGCCTTTTGGAACCCTTTATAGCCGATTGCCGACGCCTGTTCCGTCATCAGCTTTTGCACCCGGTCGTGCATGAAGGGGTTGGCGTGGAAGGAATAGACGTATTCGTAAGGCTCCATGCCATAGGCAAACTGTTCCCGGGTAAATGTTTTCAGTTCAAATTGTTTCGCAGGTTCCATAGTTCACCACCTTCTGGCCGCTCCAGCTCTGATGCTCTGCCAGCCATGTATCTTCTTCCTCTCGTTTCCGGCACAGGTCGAGCACCAGGTCGCTGAACCCATCAATCACATGGGTCAGCTCAATGGTGTGTTCCCAATGCCGGTCATATTCCTCTCTCTGCCGTTTCCGCTCCGCCTGGGCCTGATGGATTTCTTCCAGCGCCTGCGCCTGGGCCGGGTCAGGGGTCACCCCCGTCAGGCCAAGGCCAAAGTCACAGTCCAATCGAAACAGGGCTTGTTGGAAGCCCACATTGTATAGGTTCATTACAAAGTCGATGACCGTCCCGTGTTTCTGGCACCCGTAGCAGTACCAGCCCCGCCCGTCCGGGTAGATTTTCAGGCTGGGGAAGTTGTCCCCCTGGTGGAAGGGGCAGTGGATAAACCCGGCCCGGTCAGGCTCGAAGCCGTAATGCCGCACCGCTTCCTCCAGGGGAACTCTTGCCTTGATCTGCGCGGCCAGATCAGAACGGGACGTCTTCATCGTCGAAGCTCAGCGCCGCCCCGTAGTCCGGCGCAGGATAGGCGGACTGCTGCACCGGCGCGGCCTTCAGCGGCTTGAAGGGCGGGGCCTTGTAATCCTTTTCCCGGATGGCCTGGATGCTGCGGGTCTGGGCCACATATAAACGGTTTTTCGGTTCGCCGCTGTTGCTGAGGTACTGTTCCTCTCCCAGCACCACGCCGAACTTCTTGCCGATTATGGCATCCAGGTTGCGGGTGTCAAAGCGGTATCCCCGGTTGGACGCTTCCAGGCACGCTTTGAAGGATTTGAAGAATCCCAGTGCCTTGGGCTTGTAGCTGCGAAACAGCGCCGTGGGCCAGAACCCCGCCCGGTCAAAGGTCTCCTGGTTGTAGCCCTGGAACTCGCCCTCGGCAAAGTCCCAGAAGATTTTCAGGTACTGCTTCTGCTCGTTGTCCTCGTAGTCGGAGATGACGGCGATGTAGCCGCCGGGTTCGGGGTTGTTGAAGGTGCCGTCGTTTTCCTGAATCGTGTCCCAGTTTACATCAATCATTTGTGGTTCCTCCTAAATTCCAGTAGTCTCGAATGGCGGTGTCTACCGCCTTCAAATCGTTGTCCATCGTCGCCGGAAGCATCTCCATGGGCGACTTGCAGGTGTTGGTGCCGTCGCTCTGGGTGATGAAATGGTAGCCGTCCGGCCCCGGCTCGCACAGCAGGACAATGGCGAACAGGCCCTCCAGGGTCAGCTGATTGTCCAGCATCTTGCCCAGGGTCTTTGCCCGGGCCTTGCCGGTGTTGCTGTCCGCATCCACATGATGCAGGAAATACACAATGCAGTCCGCCGGCGTCTGCTTGATGACAAACTGCACCAGATTGTAAAAGGCCAGCGCCATATCGGTGAACTTGCCATAGCCGGTTTCCTTTGCCCGGGCGAAGGAATCAAAGCACATCAAATATTGGCTGTCGTCTATGGCGTAGCTCTTTTTGTTTGGCGCACTCAGTGCGGCCTGAATGGACTGATAGTTTGCGCCGTTCTGTTTCGGCAGCTTCTTGCGGAAGGGCAGAGGCTTGGAGGCCACGTTGAAAATGCTGATTTCAGCAGGCTCGAAGTTCCGCAGGCTGGTGCTTTTGCCGCTGCCGGACTCCCCCAGAATCAAAACAGGGATTCCCATATTTACTCCTCCTCGTCAAATACGATGGGGCACTCATTGCCCCGGCTGGTAAAGGGATAGGGCAGATATTCCCCGGTCAGCAGGCAGCGGTGCCGTTTCAGGCTGTCCTCATTTCGGACAAAGGGGCACCACTGGCAGCAGGTTTTATCCTCCGGGAAGGGTACCGTCAGCGTGGCTTTGCCTGTGGTGTAGTAGCTCACGCCTCGCTCAATCGTCCTCATTCTGCCTCCTCCTCGGTGATACAGGTGTTGCAGATGACTTCCTCCCCGTGGAGCAGGTAGTACCGCTCTCCGGGGTAAATCTCCCCGCCGCACTCGCTGCAATACAGTGCGGGAGGGTCCTGCTGCTTGTCCCGCAGCGGGTTGGTGGGGCGCATCACTTCCGCACCCCCGCAAAGCTCAGTAGCGCCGCCCCGCCGGACACCAGCGCCCAGGGCAGCAGCGCCCACGCCCGGTCACAGGCCCCCAGGATGATGTACAGCACCCCGCACATGGTTGCGATCAGTCCCACGCTGCCGAAAATCAGCCCGGCCCACAGCAGGATTTCGTTGGCGAAGCAGCGGTCTGTGGGGGTGGTGAGGCGGTCAATGGCCTCGTCCAGCGCCTCGGTGTGGACGGGGTCGAAGGCGGCGCTTTCTTCCGCCACGCCCCGCACCTCATCCAGACGCTCCACGATTTCGCTTGTTTTCATTTGCAATTTACCCCTTTCGGTGTTATAATTGGGGCAGGCATAATCCTTTCTGCCCCGGCCCCTGAGTTGTTGCCGCAACTCAGGGGTCATTTTTTGTTTTCAGGCTTGCCTTGCTGACCCGCTTGCCGTTGAGGTAGGGCTGATACCCCGCCTCCAGCAGCTCCAGCAGGTGGGCCTTCGCGGGCGGCTCGAACATGGCGCAGCTGTAATAGGTTTTGCCGCCCTTTTTGACTTCAAACAGGGGCGTCTTCATCTCAGTCGCTCCAGCACTTCCGCCTGTACCGTAGCCTCTGTAACTGCCAGGTTGTTCACAGCCTCCTCCAGCTCTCGCAGGCGGGGCGGGAGTACAGTCAGGTAATACTCTGCGTTACCATCTGATTTGATGCTGGACTGGATGCTGCAAAGCGCCTCAGTCAGCTCTGCTCTTGCTTTTGTTACCCGCGTGTCGGTCATATACGCAAGATTTTGCTCATCTGTCATTTACTCACACATCCTCGTCCGGTTCGTCCGGGTCACTGTCGCTGTCCTCCCTGGCCCTGTCGTAGCCGATCTGATAGCCCAGCCGGAGGACGGCCAGGGCGGCGACGGCTGCAAGTAAGATTGTGGTCATGGGGTGGCACCTCCTTCTATGCCCCGTATGTCCCGCTGGGGCGGTCAACATAGGTGCAGGATTCGTCCTTGTTCTGGGCCTGCTGGCTGAGCCAGATGCGCAGGTCGTCGATGGGGACGATCCAGCGCCCGCCCAGCTTGATAGCGGGGAAGTCCCGCCGCTTTACCAGGCCATAGGCCACGGTCTCCGAAACGCCGATGGATTCGGCCAGTTCCGCGACGCTGAGCGCCGTTCTCGGTGTTGCCATGTTGGGTACCTCCTTTTGAATTTCTGTATGGATTGATTTTCACATCCCCTGACACAGCAGGCGGAAGGTCTCCACCCCTCTGGGGGTCAGCAGGGTCTGGCAGCCCGCCCAGCCGGTTTTCTGGTTGCTGCTCTCCTTCACCTCGAAGAGGCCCTCTGCCTTCTTGTTGGCATAGGGCAGCAGGTTGCCCTTCTTGTCCCGGTAGAGATAGCCGTGGTCGGTCATGAAGGTGATCAGCGTCTTGCGCTTCACCCCCAGCTGCTTGGCCGCCTCGGTGAAGTTGACCAGCAGGTTCCGGTCCACCAGGTCGTCGAAGTAGTCCGCCTTAGGCTGGAGGATGGTCTTTTCCACCGTCAGGGCGGCGTTTTCGGCGGTGAGCTGCCGGTTCCGGCTCTGCTCCTCCTTCAGCTGCTGGCAGAGCTGAATCATGGTGTCCGGGTTCAGGATGGCCTCCTGCAGCGTCTCCGGGGTCAGATAGGCCCCGTGCCGCCGGATGCTGGGGAGAATCTCCGACGTGACCCAGCGCTTGAAGTCCTTCGCCGTGGGCAGCTTGCTGGACAGTACCAGACTGTACAGGCCGGATTCGTTGATGATAACCATTTTCTGTTTTCCTCCGGGGGTCATCAATTCGGTGACCCCTTTGTCCTCGTCATCGACATGGTTTGCGACGGCGTTCGCAAGAGACTTGCCCTCGCCGTACCCCAGCGCCGCCGCCACGTCCTTGCCCACGAACCAGGGTTCGCCGTCAAGGGTCACGGTGCGGACCTGCCCGAAGGCGGGGCTTTCAAAGATGTTCAGTTCGTTCATGTGATGTGCCTCCTTGTGTTTTCCCCTTGCCTCTGGTAGAATGATGGCAAAAGAGGGTGAAATTTGTGGAAAAATTAGATTATGTGACGGTTGTTTCTGCTATCATTACTGCGGTCATCGCTCTAATCGCGCTTATCTCGCCAGTTGTCACGACTTGCATCAATAACAAACATATGAAAGAAATGAAACAGATGGAGTATGACCATGATAATCAGCTGGAAAGAGAGCGGCGTAATCGTGAAATCTATGAAGGGTATATCAGAGCTGCGGGGGCTTGCATCCAATCCCGGAGTACCGAAACGCTTCAACGATTTGGGGAACATTCTGCGTTGGCGATTTATTATGTGCCCGAAGATGTCCGAACCGATATGCTGACGCTTGAAAAAATGATGCGCGGTTCCTCGGAGTACAGGGAGCAAAAAATCGAACTTCTGTCCCAAATCGCCCTTAAATTACGCCAATACAGACCAGAGCAGTGAACACTGTACACACGAACGCTTCCCATGCGGCTGTTTGCCGAAACTGCTCCCTGTTGTGATTCCACATCCATTTGCAAACGCCGCCTGCCACCAGCCAGAGGAAGAAGGCTATAGCGCCCATAAGTTCGTGTACTGTTGCTGCCATTACGCTCCGTTCACCTCCTTGTCCTTGTGTTGTGTGGTGGTTACTGTCCGGTGGGGTGGTTGGTGGGGGTTAGGGGCGTTTCCTCGCCCAGCAGATAATCCGCAGAGCAACGAAACATTCTGACCATTGCCAGCAGTTTGTCAGGCGGAATCGGTGTCTCTCCGCTGATATAACGGTTGTATGTCGGGAGGGATACGTTCAACTTTCTCGCACATTCCGTGCGTGTCATCCCGTTTCTGCTCCGCTCGGCCTCGATATTTGCAAACTGCATATCCTTCACCTCCTTCTAAAGTTTGAGATTCTCAAATCTCATAAGCATAGTATATTTGATTTTCTCAAATCTGTCAAGGGGTTTCTTTCGCAAAATTCGAGAAAATTAAATTTTTGATTGACACACTCTAAAAATATGATATACTGTAATTGTAACAAATGAAGGAGGCGGGAAAATGGCAAGCCGCATTGTATTGGCGCGGGAACGCGCAAACCTTTCGCAGCGTGATTTGGCTGCAAAAATGGGAATCAGCGCCAGCACTTTAAATGGATATGAGAAAGAAAAGCACGACCCGAAATCTCCGGGATTAATTCAAATCGCGCAAATCTGTGGCGTGACGGTGGATTACCTCCTGGGCCTCACAGATAACCCGGAAGGAAATTTCGAGGTCACCATCACCGACACCGACCCCCAGCTGGACGAGCTGACCCGCAACGCCCAGCAGCTCAACGCCCAGGGCCTCCAGAAGCTGGTGGACTACTCGGACGACCTGGTTACCTCCGGCAAGTATCAGAAGGCGCCGCTGCAGACCGGAGAGGACGGCAGCGGGGCATAAAAAATCCCCCAGCGCCGCAGCGGTGGGGGAGAGAGGAAGGAAGTAACCACATGGATAACAAGATGCAGTTCCTGATTTATCGGTCTGCTGAGGAAGACGTTTCCGTAAACGCCGTGGTCAAGGATGAAAGTATTTGGCTGACGCAGAAGGCTATGGCCGAACTGTTCAGCGTTGAAGTCCCTGCTATTTCCAAGCATTTATCTAATATCTATGAGGAAGGGGAACTTGTCAGGGAACGAACTATTTCCAAAATGGAAACCGTTCAAACGGAGGGGAGCCGCAAGGTCAGGCGGCAGGTTGATTTTTACAATTTAGACGCTATCATCTCCGTTGGCTATCGCGTCAATTCCCGCAGGGCGACCCAGTTCCGCATCTGGGCGACCGGCATACTGAAAGAATACATGATCAAAGGCTTCGCCCTGGACGATGAACGGCTAAAGCAGGGGAAAGACCTGTTCGGCAAGGACTACTTCCGCGAATTGCTGGAGCGCGTCCGCTCGATCCGCGCCAGCGAGCGCCGCATCTGGCAGCAGGTCACAGATATATTCGCGGAGTGCAGCATAGATTACGACAAAAATTCAGAAATCACACGTTCCTTTTATGCGATGGTTCAGAATAAATTTCACTATGCCATCACAGGGCAGACAGCGGCGGAAATCGTCTATTCCCGCGCTGACCGGAACAGTGAACACATGGGCCTGACGACCTGGAAAAATGCGCCGGAGGGCAGGATTTTAAAGTCTGACGTTTTCGTTGCAAAAAACTATCTGGACGAAGGGCAGATCAGACGGCTGGAGCGGGCAGTCAGCGGTTACTTTGATTACATTGAGGATTTGATTGAGCGGGAAAACACCTTCACCATGGAGGAGTTCGCCGCCAGCATTAACGAGTTCCTTTCCTTCCGCCGCTATGACATTTTGAAGGACAAGGGCCGTATTTCCTCCCGCATGGCCAAAGAGAAGGCCGAAACAGAATATGCGGAGTTTAACAAAACCCAGCAGATCACCTCTGACTT
The DNA here is from genome assembly GCA_021203325.1 of Clostridiales bacterium. Lineage (GTDB taxonomy): Bacteria > Bacillota > Clostridia > Oscillospirales > Oscillospiraceae > Onthomonas. The sequence goes on from JAJQBL010000088.1 coordinate 28,174, forward strand.
TGACCGTGAGGTAAAGAAGATGCTGGAAGATAACAAGCAGTAGCATAAAAACCCTCCCCCAGTGTTACCAGCACCGGAGGAGGGCAAGGGTAGTAAGTTTGACAGACCATACTACCCTTTCAGTTTACCACACATCTGCGAAAATTGGAAGGAGAAATTTCCCATGGCACGAAAAAATGATAAGCGCACCAACGGCACCGGCAGCGTGTATAAGCGCGGCCGCTCGTGGGTGGCGATCTCCCCCGCCCGGTACCGGGAGGACAGGGACGGTGTTGTGCGTCCCTTCCGGCAGCAGCTGGGGAGCTTCCCCACCAAAGCGGAGGCCCGCGCCGCCCTGGAACGGTTCAACCAGGCCCCCACGGACAAGTATAACGTCACCGTGGGGGACGCTTATACCCTCTTCATCCGCAAAGTGGAGCGGGACAAGTCGCAGGCTGCGGTCAACTCCTACTCCGCCGCCTGGAAAAAAATGTCCTACATGGAGCGCTGGCCCCTCCGGGACCTGCGCACCGACGCCATGCAGGAAGTCATTGACGCCAACGCCGACAAGTCCGCCTCCACCCTGAACAATATCAAAATCGTGTTCATGGCCATCTGCGAATATGGCGAGCGGAATGACATCCTCCGCCGGAACTATGCGAAATTCATTGAGATTCCCAAAAAGGAGAAGGTGGTGAAGGACGCCTTTTCTGAGCTGGAGCTGGAGAAGATCCGTCAGGCCGTGGACGTGGTACCCTTTGCCGATGTGATCTATTTCATGTGCCTCACCGGCTGGCGGGTGGGGGAGGTAGTGCTGTTCCGCCAGGAAGATTTTGACCGCCAGAATTGGACGCTGAGAGGCGGCGTAAAGGCCGAAGCAGGGAAGGGTAGGTAGGTTCTCCCATCCCTGTACCGGTTCGGGCCGTGGTGAGCCGCTGGGCGGCTCGTGGGACGGAATATATCTTTGCAGACCCTGCCGGGAAGAAGATGACCACGGCAGCGTTCCGCACGAAGTATTTTGCCCCCGCGCTGGAGCAGATCGGCGTCCGCCCCCTGACGCCCCACGCCACCCGCCGCACCGCTGAGACCATGGCGGCGAAGTCCGGGATGCGCCCGGAGCTGATGCTGGCCGTGTTTGGTCACACCGATTACAAGACGGACGTGGAGCATTATATCCGGCCCAGCACGGAGACGATCGCCGAGGCCATGGCACAGATGGAATAACGCAAACCGGGCTGAAAAGTTCACAGCCCGGTTTTTTTGATGGTTTGCCGGTTGCTGTCACGTTGCCGACATTTGGGGCGAAAACCATTGATATTTCAGCATCGGGGGATTAAGATTTTTTAATGTTGTGGGACACTCGCCCCGCATTGGTCAATATCATCCCAAAATCAGCTAATAAACCCCCTGGAAAATCCCTCCGAAGTGGGTTATCCTATAGATGCTGAAGGGAACGGACAGCCGCCCAAAGCCATCCGCTGCCGGCTTCCCCCTCCGGGAGCTGCCCGCCCTTCGGCATCGGAACCAAATCCACGATTCCATATTTTTGAATTGAAAGGTGATTATGATGAAAACTTCTAATTCCTTCTCCCATAACAAGTCCGCCAGAAAGCACAACACCAACCTCTTTGACCGTCTGCGCTATCTGAGCGGCGGCATTGCCAGCCCGGAATACTTCACCGGCGCGCTGGAGGAGCAGAAGGACCACTCCTCCCTGGGCCTGTAATGGGGCCTGACCTGTGACGCGGCAGCGGAACCTGAGGGCTGCGCCCCTTGCGCAGCCCCCGCAAAAGAACGCCTGACGTTGGCTGAACTGCCGCCGTCAGGCGTTTTGTGTCTATTCTGTGGCTTCGCCGTCCTGCCCCTCCGGGGCATGGTGGCCGTGGCCCTTTCGGGGGGGGCGCTTCCACTGGCCCTCCCAGCTCTCCAACAGGCGGCTCAGCAGCGTGTCCAGCTGGTGCTGCTCCTCCTCCGTCAGCACGCTGAACAGCTCGCGCTCCCGCTCCCTGGCCTCCGTGTACCGGGCCACATCCGCCCGGCCCTCCTCCGTGATGGTCAGCAGGATGCGGCGCTTGTCAGAATCGTCCCTGGTGCGGGTGATCAGTCCTTTCCCCTCCAGCTTTGCGGCGATCTCACTCATGGAGCCGGCCTGAATGTCCAGCCTGTCCTGCAGCTCCTTCTGGGTCAGGGGGCCGCTGACGGACAGGATCTTCAAAATCTTCCCCTGGCCCCGGCCCCCGCCGCCATGCTGCCGATGGTAGAGGAAATGGGCGCAGCGGTCCAGCTTCGTCCCCAGGCTCTCCCCGGCCCCGTGCTCCTGCGGGCGCCCTCTGTGCCCATGCTCCGCCCCTGTCCGGCGCCCCGATTCCTCATTCATAGGGTTTCGGCTCCTTTCGATAATTACTTTTGTGATATTATACCAAACCCTGTCCATGTTGTCAAGGTACCAGAATTTTAAAATTCCCTCCATTTTCCATGGAAACTGACAATTCCAAATTGACTTTTTCTTGTAAAACAGTTACAATAAAATGTACCTGACGTGCGCTGTTCCCTGTTCCGGAACGCTGCCGTTTGAAAGTGAGGCTTCAGGCTCGTGCATAAAGTGATTTCTGCGGGACAGATCTGTATGGACATTTGCCCCGCCTTTTCCCCCCTGCCAACCTACGCCCCCCCCACCCACCTGCTTGGACCCGGAAACATCATTAAGGTGAAGCGGGCTACCGTCCATACCGGCGGCAGCATCGGCAATACCGGCCTGGCCCTGAAGCTGCTGGGCAACGAGGTGCAGCTCATCGGAAAGATCGGCTCCGACGCCTTCGGCCGCATTGTCCAAAACGATTTGCAGCACGCCGAGGCGGCCGACCACCTGATCATTGACAAGAGCAGCTCCACCGCCTACTCCATCTTCATCTCCGTCCCCGGCACCGCCCCCTTCATCCTCCACAACGCCGGGGCCAACGAAGGTTTTCTGAACATCGACGTGACGGACAGCGCCCTGCTGGAGGCCGAACTGTTCCACTTCGGCTATCCGCCCATCATGCGGGGAATGTACCAGGATGACGGCATTGAGCTGGCCACCCTGTTCCGCCGGGCAAAGACCTTCGGCTGCATCACCAGTCTGGATTTCTCCTCCCTGGACCCGGACTCCGACGGCGGACTGGTGGACTGGCCCACCATCCTGAAAGGGGTGCTGCCCTATGTGGACTTCTTCATTCCCCGCTTTGTGGATCTGTGCTGGGTGCTGAACCGGGAACGCTACAACGCCCTGCTGGGCGATGGGGCCCCTTCGGGCATCGTCGACCATGTGGTGCTGCGCCGGGACGCCGCCCCTCTGGCCCAATGGGCGCTGGAGCAGGGCTGCGGCGCCGTCCTGGTGAAGAGCGGCGCCACCGGCCTTTACCTGCGCACCAGCTGCCAGGGGCGGGTGGCCCGGTTCTGTGACGGGCACGGCCTGAACGCCCGCCTGTGGGCCAACCGCGAAATCGTTCAGCCCAGCTTCAAGGCGGACACCTTCCTCTCCGACACCGGCGCCGGTGAGGTCTGTGTTGCCGCCTTCCTGACCGCCCTGCTGAACGGGGAGCGGCCTGACGCCTGCGTCTCCCTGGCGGCGGCGGAAGGGGCCAGCTGCGTCTCCAGCTCGGAGGTGCTGGGGGGGCTGCTGACCATCCCCCAGCTGAAACGGCTGATCCTCGCCGGGTGGGAGCGGAATCCCTCGCCGGAGGGGTGAAGGGTTCCCCTTCCATCACTTAAAATATGCTTTCCTTAGGTAAGGATTGAGGAAGGAAGCAGGTTTTTGCCTTTTCTGGGTTCGGTTCTCCTTAAATAACGTTTGCGATAAAGAATTTGTCCGGCCTTCCCTTGCCAGGGAAGCGGGGGCCTGCTTTTCTTGTTCCGCCAAGAAAAGCAGCAAAAGAAGGCGGCTCAGGGGGGAGTTCGGGGCCTCACTCCCCCCTAAGAACCCCTCTCCCATCCCAATGGGCTTCGCGGTGTCTAATTTTAAGTGGTCTATCAGGCAACAGACGAAGTAACTTGATACGCACCAAAGCTGCCGCCGATGGCGACTGGCTGCGATTGCCGCCACGTCCCTGCCTAACGGCGGGACGGGCGACAATTTTATTGTCCTTTGGTCGATAAAATCTGACTGTAAGGCTACGGTATTCTCCTCGATGCAGGATAAATTGCATCTTAGGTTGATATTATTCAGGTTCCACAAACCCCGGAAACTTTCTCCCCTGCTTGCCAAAAAATGTTGACAAAACCGCCCCGTGCGCATATAATGGTTTACAGTTAAATATCATCCATGAAACCGTTGAGGTGGAAGTAAAGGCGCGAGAGGTGCTCACAGAGAGTCGGCAGGGCTGGGAAGCCGACAGCGGCCGCGTGTCACAATGGTTCACTGAGGGCGCGGGGAACGGAGTGGGCACGCTCTCAGTATGCCGCGACGTGCGGCTCACGTCAGCAGCCGGAGATATGCTGGTATCTCAAAAAGTGCGTGGAATCCCACGAAGCAAGGTGGCACCGCGGAGCAATCCGTCCTTGAGAATTTCTTCTCATGGGCGGTTTTTTTTCATGTCACAAAAAGGAGCGACGACACATGAGCATCACCTACCTGCCCACCCTGGAGGAGGCCAGGGGCTACCGGGACAGCTACCGCTGCATCCCCGTCAGCCGCACCATCCTCTCCGACTGCCGCACACCGGTGGAGCTGCTGCGGATTCTGAAATCCGTCAGCCGCCACTGTTTCCTGCTGGAATCCGCCGAGCAGCAGCAGACCTGGGGGCGCTACACCTTTCTGGGCTACGACCCCAAGCTGGAGCTGACCTGTCAGGATGGGAAGCTGAAACTGACCTCCGGCTTCACCATGACGGTGGAGACCGATGACCCCGCCCAGTATATCCGCCAGATCGTGGCCGACAACCGCGCCCCCCGGATTGAGGGGCTGCCCCCCTTCACCGGCGGACTGATGGGCTACTTCTCCTATGACTATATCAAATACGCCGAACCCAGCCTGAACCTGGACGCGGAGGACGTGGAGCGGTTCAACGATGTGGACCTGATGCTGTTCGACAAGCTGATCTGCTTTGACAACTACAAACAGACCATCACCGTCATCGTCAACATCAAAACCGACGAGCTGGAGGAAAATTACGGCAAGGCCCTGCTGGAGCTGGACCAGATGGTGCAGCTCATCCAGCACGGCACCCCGAAGCAGAATCGGCCCCTGGCGCTGAAAAGCGACTTCCGCCCCCTCTTTGACAAGGACGCCTACTGCGCCATGGTGGAGAAGGCCCGGCACTATATCTACGAAGGGGACATCTTCCAGGTGGTGCTGTCCAACCGGCTGGAGGCAGAGGCGGAGGGCAGTTTGTTCGACACCTACCGGCTCCTCCGGGCCAGCAATCCCTCCCCCTATATGTTCTACATGGTGTCGGACGACATCGAAATGGCCGGGGCCTCCCCGGAGACCCTGGTGAAGCTCCAGGACGGCGTCCTCCACACCTTCCCCCTGGCGGGCACCCGGCCCAGAGGGGCCACCGAGGCGGAGGACAGAGCGTTGGAGGCGGGCCTTCTGGCCGACCCCAAGGAGTGCAGCGAGCACAATATGCTGGTGGACCTGGGCCGGAACGACATCGGCCGCCTCTCCAAGTTCGGCACAGTGGAGGTGGAGCAGTACATGGAGGTGCTGCGGTACTCCCACGTCATGCACATCGGCTCCACCGTCCGTGGGGAGATTCGGGACGACCGGGACGCGGTGGACGCCGTGGGCTGCGTCCTCCCGGCTGGCACCCTGTCCGGCGCGCCGAAGATTCGGGCCTGCGAGATTATCAACGAGCTGGAGAACAACAAGCGGGGCATCTACGGCGGAGCCATCGGCTATATCGACTTCACCGGCAATATGGACACCTGCATCGCCATCCGGCTGGCCTTCAAGAAGAACGGCAAGGTCTTTGTCCGCTCCGGGGCGGGCATTGTGGCCGACTCCGTGCCGGAGAAGGAATATCAGGAATGTATCAACAAGGCGGCGGCCTGCGTCAACGCCGTCCGCGCCAGCGAAGGGGGCATTGACTGACATGATTCTCCTGATCGACAACTACGACAGCTTTTCCTACAACCTGTATCAGCTCATCGGCGGCATCGACCCGGACATCCGGGTGGTGCGGAACGACCAGATCACGCTGGAGGAGATCGCCGCCCTGTCCCCCTCCCACATCGTCCTGTCCCCCGGCCCCGGGCGGCCCGGAGATGCGGGCATCTGCGAGGAGGCCGTCCTCCGCTTCGCCGGGGAAATCCCCATCCTGGGGGTCTGCCTGGGCCATCAGGCCATCTGCGAAGCCTATGGGGGCACCGTCAGCTACGCAAAGGAGCTGATGCACGGCAAGCAGTCCCGGGCCGCTCTCGACCCCGCCTCCCCCCTGTTCCGGGGCTGCGGGGAGACGGAGCCGGTGGCCCGGTATCACTCCCTCTCCGCCGTGGCGGACAGCCTGCCCCCCTGCCTCCGGGTCACCGCCCGGGCCGACGACGGGGAGGTCATGGCGGTGGAGCACACTTCATATCCTGTCTTTGGTCTGCAATTCCACCCGGAGTCCATCCTGACCCCCTGCGGAAAAACCATATTGCAAAATTTCATTCAAATTCAAATCAAAAATGGAGGTAAGCAACATGATTAAGGAAGCAATCGTGAAAATCGTCAACAAGGAAGACCTGACCTACGACGAAGCCTATCAGGTGATGGGCGAAATCATGCGGGGCGAGACCACCCCTACCCAGACCTCCGCCTTCCTGGCGGCCCTCTCCACCAAGAGCGCCAAGGCGGAGACCGCCGATGAGATCTCCGGCTGCGCCGCCGCCATGAGCGAGCTGGCCGTGCCGGTGGACGGCGGCGGCCTGAAGACCATGGAGATCGTAGGTACCGGCGGCGACAATGCCCACAGCTTCAACATCTCCACCACCTCCATGTTCGTCATGGCGGCCGGCGGGGTAAAGGTGGCCAAACACGGCAACCGGGCCGCCTCCTCCAGCTGCGGCACCGCCGACTGCCTGGAGACCCTGGGGGTCAACATCCAGGAGGGGCCGGAGACCTGCGCCCGCCTGCTTCAGGAGATCGGCATCTGCTTCATGTTCGCCCAGCGGTTCCACCCCGCCATGAAATATGTGGGGGCCATCCGCAAGGAGCTGGGTTTCCGCACCGTGTTCAACATCCTGGGCCCCATCTCCAACCCCGCCAAGCCCTACTATGAGCTGCTGGGGGTCTATGACGAGTATCTGGTGGAGCCTCTGGCCCGGGTGCTGACCAGCCTTGGCGTGCAGCGGGGCATGGTGGTCCACGGTCAGGATAAGCTGGATGAGCTGTCCATCAGCGCCCCCACCACCGTCTGCGAGTTCCACGACGGGGAGTATTGGAGCTATGTCCTCAAGCCGGAGGACTTCGGCCTGACCCGCGCCACGAAAAAGGACATCGAGGGCGGCACCCCGGCGGAGAACGCCAAAATCGTCACCGACATCCTCACCGGCAAGCTCACCGGCCCCAAGCGTGACGTGGTGCTGATGAACGCCGGTTCGGCCCTCTATATTGCGGAGCAGGCCCCCTCCATCGCCGACGGCATCAAGCTGGCGGGTCAGCTCATCGACTCCGGCACGGCCTATGAGAAACTCCAGGCCCTGATTCGGGAGTCCAACCGTGAGTAACATTCTGGACACCATTGCCGACTACGCCCGGCAGCGGGTGCTGCGGGACAGCGAGGAGACCTCCCTGGACGTCATGCAGGAGCTGGCCCAGCAGGGCGGCCTGGCGGGCGGTGCCGCCTTTGACGCCGCCCTGCGGAAGGAAGGGATGCGCTTCATCTGCGAGGTGAAGAAGGCCTCCCCCTCCAAGGGCATTATTGCGAAGGACTTCCCCTATCTGGACATCGCCAAAGACTACGAGGCGGCGGGGGCGGACTGCATCTCCTGCCTGACAGAGCCCAAATGGTTTTTAGGTTCCGACCAAATCTTTACGGAGATTCGCGCCGCCGTCTCCATCCCCATGCTGCGGAAGGACTTCGTGGTGGACGAGTACCAGATTTATCAGGCCAAGGTCATGGGGGCGAACTGCGTCCTGCTGATCTGCGCCATTCTGGACACGGCCACGGTGGCCCGTTACCTGGAGCTGTGCCATCGGCTGGGGCTGGCCGCCCTGGTGGAGACCCACGACGCCAAAGAGGTCGCCTCCGCCGTGGAGGCCGGGGCCTCCATCATTGGGGTGAACAACCGGAATTTGAAGGACTTTTCCGTGGACTTCTCCAACGCCGCCCGGCTCCGGGACCTGATTCCCCCGGAGGCCCTCTATGTGGCGGAGTCCGGGGTGAAAACCCCGGCGGATGTGGCCGCCCTCCGGTCCATCGGGGCGGACGCCGTACTCATCGGGGAGACGCTGATGCGTTCCCCGGACAAAAAGCGGATGCTGGACGCCCTGAAAGGGGGCTGACCCATGACGAAAATCAAGCTCTGCGGCCTGCGGCGGCTGGAGGACATCGCCGCCGTCAACGCCGTCAAACCGGACTACGCCGGGGTGATTCTGGCCCGGAACCCCAAGTTCTGGCGGGCTGTCTCCCCGGAGCAGGCCGGGCGGATGCGGGAGGCTCTGGACAGCGCCATCCCCCTGGTAGGGGTGTTTGTGGACGACGACCCGGCCTATCCGGAGGGGCTGCTCCGGGCCGGGGTCATCGACATCGCCCAGCTCCACGGCCACGAGTCGGAGGACGTGATTCGTGCCCTGTCCGACGCCGCAGGAAAGCCCGTCTGGAAGGCTTTTCAGGTGAAAACCCCGGCGGACGTGGCCGCCGCCGTCCAAACCCCGGCGGAAATGCCCCTCTTAGACAGCGGCACCGGCTGCGGCGTCACCTTTGACTGGAGCCTGGTGGCGGGGGTATCCCGCCCCTTCCTGCTGGCGGGAGGGCTGAACCCGGAGAACCTCTCCGCCGCCATCGCCCAGGTACACCCCTGGGGGGTGGACATCTCCAGCGGCATTGAGACGAACCGCCTGAAAGACCCGGGCAAAATGCGCCGGGCGGTGGCCGCCGTCCGCGCCCTCCCCTGAACGGCTATTTTACAAGTAAAGGAGCAATTCCTCATGTCAAACGGAAAATTCGGCATTCACGGCGGGCAGTATATCCCGGAGACGCTGATGAATGCAGTGATTGAGCTGGAGACAGCCTACAATCAATATAAGGACGACCCGGACTTTCAGGCCGAGCTGACCGCCCTTCTGAACAACTACGCCAACCGCCCCTCTCTGCTGTACTACGCGGAGCGGATGACCAAAGACCTGGGCGGCGCGAAAATCTACCTGAAGCGGGAGGATTTGAACCACACCGGCGCCCACAAAATCAACAACGCCCTGGGTCAGGCTCTCCTGGCCAAGAAGATGGGCAAGACCCGGCTCATCGCCGAGACCGGCGCAGGCCAGCACGGGGTGGCCACCGCCACGGTGGCGGCCTACCTGGGCATGGAGTGCGACATCTACATGGGCAAGGTGGACATGGAGCGGCAGGCCCTGAACGTCTACCGGATGCGGCTCATGGGGGCCAGAGTCCACGGGGTAGAGTCCGGCACCGCCACGTTGAAGGACGCCTGCTCCGCCTGCTTCCGGGAGTGGACCAGCCGCATTGACGACACCCACTATCTCCTGGGCTCCTGCATGGGGCCCCACCCCTTCCCCACCATCGTCCGGGACTTCCAGGCGGTCATCTCCAGGGAAATCAAATCCCAGATGCTGGAGGCCGAGGGACGGCTCCCCGACGTGGTGCTGGCCTGCGTGGGCGGCGGCTCCAACGCCATCGGCAGCTTCTACAACTTCCTGGAGGACAAGGACGTGCGGCTCATCGGCTGCGAGGCCGCAGGCCGGGGCATTGACACCAAGGAGACCGCCGCCACCATCAACACCGGCTCCCTGGGCATCTTCCACGGCATGAAGAGCTACTTCTGCCAGGACGAGTACGGGCAGATCGCCCCGGTGTACTCCATCTCCGCCGGGCTGGACTACCCCGGCATCGGTCCGGAGCACGCCTGGCTCCACGACATCGGCCGGGCGGAGTACGTCAGCATCACCGACGAGGAGGCCGTCTGCGCCTTTGAGTACCTGAGCCGCACCGAGGGCATCATTCCCGCCATCGAGTCCGCCCACGCCGTGGCCCAGGCCATCAAGCTGGCCCCCACCATGGGGAAGGACAAGCTGATGGTCATCACCCTGTCCGGACGGGGCGACAAGGACTGCGCCGCCATGGCACGCTACAGAGGGGAGAATTTGTACGATGATTAAGATTGCTGACGCATTTCAAAACGGGAAGGCGTTCATCCCCTTCCTGACCTGCGGCGACCCTGACTTGGCCACCACGGAAAAACTGGTCTGCGCCATGGCGGAGAGCGGCGCGGATTTGATCGAACTGGGCATCCCCTTCTCCGACCCCACCGCCGAAGGCCCCGTCATTCAGGAGGCCAACGAGCGGGCGCTGCGCAAGGGCTGCACCACCGACGACGTATTCGCCCTGGTGAAGCGCCTCCGCACCGAGGACGGCCTCACTGTCCCCCTGGTGTTCATGACCTATGCCAACGTGGTGTTCCACTACGGCAATGAGCGTTTCCTCCAAAACGCCGCCGAGGCAGGGGTGCAGGGCCTCATCCTCCCCGACGTGCCCTATGAGGAGAAGGAGGAGTTCGACGGGGCCTGCACCGCCGCCGGGCTGGAGCTCATCAGCATGATTGCCCCCACCTCCCACAACCGGATTCGGATGATTGCCTCCGAGGCGAAGGGCTTCCTCTACTGCGTGTCCTCCCTGGGGGTCACCGGCGTCCGCTCCAACATCACCACCGACATCGGCGCCATGATTCAGTTGGTGAAGGAGGCCAGCGACATTCCCGCCGCCGTGGGCTTCGGCGTTTCCACGCCGGAGCAGGCCAGGGCCATGTGCGAGAGCGCCGATGGCGTCATCGTCGGCTCCGCCATCGTGAAGCTCATCGCCCGGTACGGGGCGGACGCTGTCGCGCCCGTGGCGGAATATGTGCGCTCTATGAAGGACGCCATTCGCTGAGTTCCCATTCAGGTTCATAACACGAAAAACAGCCGCGCCCCGCGGGAGGGTATCCTCCCGCCGGGGCGCGGTTCTGTCGGCGCAGGAACGCCACGGATTTGGTTTGTGGCTGCGTCCTCACTCCATATCCGCAACCATTTCAATCATTTGAACGGTATGAAGGATGCCGCTTCTGATTTTTTCCCAGTCCGAAACCACCGTTTCCCCCCGCATCTCCCAGATGGCGGCGAAAAACTCCTCCAGGATGTGGTGCATATCCGACCGGGCCACCAGCATCATCTGATAGCGGTCCCTGCCGCTGTCCAACCGGAGGTAGGTGCCCTTGTCCAACAGAAAGACGCTCTGCCGATCCTCAAGGATGAGGTCAGGGGCAAATGCGCCGTGTACCATTTTCACCGTCAAATTCTCGTGCTCCTGGCAAATCGTCAGGAAATGATTCAGGCACCGGCACTTCTGTTCCGCTGTCAGGGTCACCCTGCAATTATAGAAATCCATCGCGTCGGAGACCACCCACTCCGAGAAGGATGCCTCGTATATCATGATTTGAACCTTTGCAGACCGCAGCATCCGCTGGTTCAGCCTGTGCAGGCTCCTGAGGGCCTCCTGATTCCGCGCTATATCCGCATTTTGGGCAGCGGCCTGCTCCAGCAGCTCATCAAACAGGTCGTCCGGCAGGAAATGCTCCGTGGGATGGCCCATCAGCCAGCGCTGATGGGGGGCCAGCAGGAGATACATATAGATATGCTCCTCCAGCATATCCTGGATGCTGGCCTTCTGGAACAGCAGCGCCTCATGGGTGAGCAGCCTGTCCAGGCTTTCATAGATGGTGCCGCAGTTTTTGGCGTCCTCGCTGACCACCACGGAGATGCAGCGGTTGTCGCCGTCCAGCATGCCGGAGATCATGAAGTCGTTCTTCACCACAAAAACCGCCCGGCCATAGGCCCGTTTGCTGCCGTACAGATTAAAGTCAATGTGCTGGGAGACGGCCAGGGTATGAATCAGAAAGAGGGTGTCATAGATAAAGTCCCACTTTTCCATGACAATGTTCATAATCACGGAGAAGTGTACGTCCGGGTAGTTATGGCCCAGCTCCACCCGGTTGCCCTCCATGGTGACGTAACGTGCCCGGCTCTCGTTATCCAGGGCCATCAGGTCGGTCAGGGCGATGACTTTCAGCGACTTCACCCGCCGCAGTACGGGATGCTGCATCTTCGCCAGGTACTGGGCCATGGACAGCTCCGGGCAGTAGTAGGTCCCCCCCCGATGCCGGCATCGGGGCTCTTCTCCTGCTCCCGGACGTAGTTATATTCCGCCGCCAGATGGTCATAGATCGCCAGCTCCAGCTGGTCGGTGAGGTCGATGTTGTAATCCGTCCGCAGGTTGGCCAGCCCTTCCTCGCTGGCGGCGGAGACGATGCAGTGGCTGATGCCGCTGAGCACCTTCCGCTCCGTCTTTTCCGCCGGGAGCATACGCCCGCTGATCCATTTGCTGATGTAGGAGACGTCATATTGCAGCTCCTGGGCCAGGGTGTAGTTCTTGATCTCCGCCTCTGCCATGAGCTGTTCCAGCAGCCTGCTGAATCGGTTCTTTTCTTCCATGTTGTACTACCTGCCTCTCTGGTCTGTTTGCGCCGCGCCTGCCTGGCCGCTGGAATTAAATTCCATGTGATTCACGAACCTTGCCAGGTGATTCCATTTTTGCATTTTTTCCTCCTGCACATTCTCGTGCTTTCCACCCCGGCCTGTGCTATAGTAAATGAGGTTCCGAAGAGAGCCCAACGACGAAACTCTTACCGGTGTGGCGGGAGTGGAAAGAAATAAGGAGACTACTATTATGAATGACGTTAAATTGACTGGCAAGCCCAGTATTGACCGCCCCTGGATGAAATATTACCCCGCAGGGCTGGATCAGATTCAGATCCCGGAGTGCACCCTGATGCAGTACCTGAAGGACAACTGCCTCAGCGAGGATCTGACCGCCATGCACTACTATGGCAAGGATATTTCCTGGGCCACCCTCTTCCAGACGGTGGATGCCGCGGCGAAGAGCCTTCGGGCCGTGGGCTTCCAAGAGGGCGACCAGATTCCCGTATTCCTCCAGACCGTGCCGGAATTCTTCGTTCTGCTGCTGGCTGCCGAAAAAATCGGTGCCTCCCTCCTGTGCCGGGACAACACCCTGGAGGAGAACGTGGAGGCCGTCCGGAAGTCCGGCGCCAAGGTCATCATCGCCCATGACTTCCTCTCTCAGGAAGCGTTGGACGCCTATCGCTCCGGCAGCGCCACAGAGCTTGCCATTCTGGTCAGCCCGCTGAACAGCGGCAGCTATGACGCCCTTCCCGATTATCTCCAGAACTCCCTGGACGCACTTTATCCCGATACGCCCGCCAGCGGCGCCGGCACCATCACCTGGCAGGAATTCCTGGCCCTGGGTGAAAGCTATACCGGCACCGTGGAGGCCGCCGAGGACTGCCACCGCCCCCTGTACCGGGCCTACACCAGCGGCTCCACCGGCCCCTCCAAGCAGGTGATTCACTTCGCCAACACCATGATCGGCATCATCCATCAGATGAACTTCTACGGCGCACCCAGCAGTATGCGTCCTACCTGGATGCACACCATTCTGCCCCCCAGTCTGGTGGCCGTGGTCATCTCCATGACGCTGCTGCCTCTGGCCTCCAACCGGATTCTGATTCTGGACCCCTTCTGCGACCCGAAGGATGTGGATCTGGAGCTGATGCGCTATCGCCCCAATAACTGGTGCCTGATTCCCATGTTTGTGGACACCCTGGTTCACAGCAGCCGCATCCCCGACGACTATGACCTGTCCCACCTGTACTCCGCCGGAGCCGGTGCGGAGTCCACCAACAATGCCCAACTGAAAACGGTGCAGAAGTGGCTGGACGACCACAACTGCCACGTCCGATTCACCTCCGGCTACGGCTGCAGCGAGGCCGGCTCCAACGTGTCCCTGCCCATGACTCCCCATCCCATGGGCAACGGCAACATCGGCATCCCCATGCCGCTGACCACCCTGAGCGTCTTTAAGCCCGGCACCCAGGAGGAGCTTGGCTGCAACCAGATCGGCGAGATCTGCAAGACCGGCCCTGGCAATATGCTGGGCTATGACGACCCCGTCGCCACCGCAAAGGCCCTCCAGACCCATGCCGACGGCAAGGTTTGGCTGCACATGGGCGACCTGGGCTACATGAACGAAGACGGTGTGGTTTACGTCCTCACCAGAGGCAGCTCCCCCCGGTATCAGGGCGGTGACCTGGCCACCCTGCCCATGGAGAACCTGGTGGCGGACGCCAACATCGAGGGCATTGAGGACGAGTTCTTTGTCATCGCCCCCGATGAGGACCATCCCGGCTGCTTCCTGCCTTACCTCTATGTGGTGCTCCAGGAGGGCTACACCGTGGAGGACATTCAGGACAAGGTCATGGCCTGCCTGAAATCCTATATGCGCCCGGTGGAGATCATCCAGCTGGAGTCCCGCCCCTTCTTCCACTTCAAGACCAACCGTATCGGCCTGATTCACCAGCTCCAGGGTGTGCGGAGCTAACGCTCCGCACCTCGGGAGGCCGCTGAGCAGCGCCTGACGGCTTCCCGGTCGTGCAGGGAACGTTTTCGAAAAGCTGCCTGTCTGTGGACAGGCAGCTTTTTTATCGCAGCAGGTCAATGATGACCTGACACAGGTCCTCCACCGTCTCCACATGGTCCACCCGCGAGACGGGGATCACCACGCGAAAGGCGCTCTCCAAATCCCCCATCAGCACCAGCACCTCCATGGAGGACAGCCCCAGGTCCGTCACCAGCCTTGTCTCCAGGGTGACGGGCTTTTCCGTCTCGGTGGAGGTGCGGATCACCCGGATCACTCTGTCCTTCACCTGTTGAATGGTCATTGTGTTTCCTCCTCTCCCACGGGGAAGGTGTGCTGATAGCGAATCAGCTTCCCCGTTGCTGTTTTGGGGAACGGCTCCTCCCGGAAATAAAGATAGCGAATCTGCTGAAAGGCCGAACGGGCGCCGTTCAGCTCCTCCACCGCCTGACGAATCCGGCTGCGGATGTCCTCCCGCTCCCGGGCTATGCAGTCCTTTGGATAGGCTGGGTAGACCTCCGCACAGATGGCGTTCCGGGCCTCCCCCACCATCACCTCGCGCACCTCCGGCGTCCGGCGGAGCGCCTGCTCCAGCTCCTCCGGGCTGACATTCTCCCCGTTGGAGAGAATGATCAGATTCTTTTTCCGCCCGGTGAGGTAGAGATAGCCGTCCTCATCCAGGTACCCCAGATCCCCGGTGTGGAGCCAGCCGTCCTGAATGGCCTGGGCCGTGGCCTCCGGGTCCTGATAGTAGCCCAGCATCACCGCGTCGCTTTTCAGGCAGACCTCGCCGTCCACCAGCCTGAGCCGGCACCCCTCTCCGGGGAGGCCCACCGAGGCGCTCTTCGCCGGGTCGGTGGAGCAGTTCATGGTGCCGCCGCCGAAGATTTCCGTCAGCCCATAGCCCTGCATCACGGAGATGCCCGCCTCCCGGAAGGCCGTAAAGAGGCCGGCGTCCACATCGGCCCCGCCGCAGGAGATGTTTTTCAGCTCTCCCAGCCGCTCCCGGTGGCCCCGGCGCAGGTCCTTATACCACAGCTGCAAAATCATGGGCACCACGCTGACATGGTCGCTGGGCATGGCCTGGAGGTCCCGGTAAAGATACTTCATGGAGATGCACAGGTTCAGCACCGCTCCGGCTGCCATCCAGGTCAGAAGCCCGGACAGCCCGGAGATGTGGTACATGGGCACCACATAAAAGACCCTGGGCGTCTCCATTTGGATGTTGACCTGAGAGGTCTCAACGAAAAACCCCAGGGGGGTGAAGCAGTTTTTCTCGGACAGCGTCACGCCCTTGCTGCGGCCGGTGGTGCCGGAGGTAAACATCAAAATCGCCATTGCCTCCGGATTCCGCCGGGCTGGGGGGTGGTTGTCTGGCTCCGCCCGGGTGTAGCCGTCCAGAGGGGCCAGGATGCCGCCAAAGACTTCCCCAAGGGCGGGCTCCCGCTGCAAATAATCCCCGTCGTGGAGAAGGCAGACCAGGTCAGCCCGGCGGATTTCGGAGCGGATATTGTCCCAGTTCTCCTCCACGTTCAGGGGCACCGCCACGGCTCCCGCCGTCAGGATGCCCAGCAGGCACACCGCGTAGTGGTAGTGGTTCCGGGCCAGCAGCCCCACCTGCCGCCCCTCCGCCGCCGGAACGGTGGCCCTGAGCCAGGCGGCAAAGCGCCGGATGTCCCGGGCGTACTGCCCGTAGGTGACGGAGCGCACCGCCCCGTCCTCCCAGTACCGGAAGGCGGTGCGGGGGGCGTACTCCCCCTCCATCCGTTGCAGCAGCCCGGCAAACGAGGTCAGCATGGCAGTTTCCTCCCCTCACTCCAGGGTGATTTTTCCCTTCCGGGACCACTTCCGGCCATTCCACAGCCGGTTCACCCAGTTCAGAATCCGGTACAGCACAAAAATGACAAGGCACCGCGCCACAAGGCACAGGCAGCTGCCCAGCAGCGGCCAGTCCGGCAGCCACTGCGTCAGCCGGTACCAGGGGAAAATCACCTTCTCGTACCCGTGGATGCACAGCACCCACATAGAGCGAAAGCCCCCGGCCTCCAGCAGGCCCACCAGCCGGCCCCGCCGCTCCTTCCGGTTGAACCGGGTATAGAGGCGCATCAGCAGGAAGCCCAGACAGAATGTGCTGAGCACGTCCAGCAGCCCCAGCTTCCAGGTGCCGGTGAGCATATCCACCTGCCCCCAAGCGAAGGAGATCAGCACCGGCAGGGCCAGCAGACCGTAGACCCAGAGGGGCAGCTGCCGCTCCAGCAGGTCGCTTTCCCGCATCTGCCGCCCCACCGCCAGGTAGCCCACTGCCATCAGGGACATATGGAGGCAGAAGGGCCACACGGAGGAAATCAGGGTCAGCCCGTAGCCCAGCAGGACGCAGCCTGCCACCAGCGCCCATTGCAGCTCCTTCCGTTTCACGCGCAGGATGCTGTTGTATAAAATCCAGCCGTTCATCAGCGCCAGCACGAACCAGAAGATGCCCACGGACTCCACCGGAAAGATTCCCAGCTGGCCGCCGCCCTCCGCGTTCAGCCCCAGCAGGTAAGTCAGCACATATTCGCCGCCGTGGGCCAGAAAGGAGCGCCGCTCCACCACCGCCAGCAGCGGCTTGGTCAGCAGCACGGCCAACGCCGACAGACAGTAGGGCTTTAACAACAGCTTGGCCTGAATGGAAACGCATTTCCGGGGGCTGCGCTGATAAAAGCCGTAGCCGCTGATGAAAAAGAACAGCGCCATCACGCTCCCGCCCAGCACCGTTCCCCAACCGGAAAAGGGCGCATCGTAGACCGCCATCGTTTTCGGGTAATACAGTGTGATGGAGTGCCCCAACAACACAAAGAGCGTTCCAAGCCCCCTGGCCAGGTTAAAAAAGCCCAGGCTGGCGGTGCTGCGCCCTGCCTCCGGGCCGGGCTCCTCTCTCTTGCTATCCACGGATTTGTTTCACAACCTTTATCAGCCGCTGACGCTGCCAGAACAGCACCGCCAGACCGGCGACCAAAATTACATAGCGCACCCATCCCAGAGTGTACAGCCACAGCATGACCCCCGCGGAGGCGATTACCCCCAAACTGATGACCAGAAGGAGCCGCTCATGGAACAGCGTCTCCCCGATCTGGTGGCGGCGGCAGGCCCGCTTCATAAAGAGGAAGTGCAGCACCGCCAGCAGCACATAGGAGACCAGCGTCGTCCATCCGGCGGCCAGGTAGCCGTAGCGGGGGATGAACAGGGCGTTCAGCACCACGTTGACCACCGAGCAGAGGATGGAGATCAGGGAGATGGGCCGCACCTCGTCATAATACATCTCCACGTTGGCAAAGAGCATATAGACGAAGATAAAGAACACGCTGGCCGCCACCGGCGGAATCACCCAAATGGCCTCCGCGTAGGTCTCCCCCGCCAGGATGTAGACCAGATCCGGGGCAAAGGCCATCAGCATCAGCGTCACCCCGGCCAGCAGCAGGAGAATCAGCAGCGAAACCTCCTTCACCTCCCGATAGGTCCGGCTTTTCAGCTTGCGGTACATCCAGGGGTTATAGGAGGCGTTGATGGCGGAAATCATCAGCTGCAAAATCGACGCCGCCGAATAGGCCACGCTGTAAATCCCCGCCTTGCCGGTGGAGACGTAATACTGAATCATAATGCGGTCCGCCTGGTTCAGCAGCGTCTGGGACAGGTAGTAGAACAGCAGCGGCAGGTTGAAGGTCAGGGCAAACCGCCAATACTCCCGCTTGTAGAACACCTTCCCCTTTTGCAGCAGCCACAGGGCGAGAATCAGCCCAAAGACCCCCTGCACCGCAGAAGTGGCGATGATGCGGGCCTCCGCCTTGTAGCTGGTGTTCAGCACGGCCACCACCGCAATCACCGGGGTCAGCACCGTACTCAGAAGGGTGACCACCACCGGCATGCGGTAGCGGAAGTCGAACCGCTCCCGGTTGATCCACAGGTAGAGGGGCGGGTTGAAGGCCACCTCAATGAAGAGGAACACGGTGATGACCGTGCTGAACCCGGTCACGGTATCGATCCATTTTCGGAACAGCAGGTAGACCGCCAGCTCCACCACCGTCAGCACCGCCATCAGCCCCACGATGGAGGAGGCATAGCCGTCCTTGTCCGATTCATAGCGGATCAGGCCGTTGTTTAAGCCCTCATAGGGCAGCTTCAGCGAGGCGAACAGCACAAAAATCTCAAACCAGGAGAAATAGACGTTGCACAGGCCGTACTCCTCCGTGGTGAGCAGCCGGGTGAAGATGGGGACGGTGATCAGCGATGTGCCCCGCTGCAAAAAGTTGCAGACAGTGAACCAAATGGCCGTCCGCATCGGCAGCGACAGCGCCTGATAGCGCTGCAACAGTTTGCGCATCACGGGGCCGGCCTTTCCGCTCCGTCCTCCGCGAACAGGAAGCCCAGGAGGAAGGCAAAGGGAATCGCCACAGGGCCGGCAAAGGCGGACTCACTGGTGCTGCAAATCAGCAGGTAGAGCATGGCCAGCAGGCCGGAGGCATAGGCGTATACGTTCTTCTTCCCCAGCCGCAGAACGGCAAGGCCCAGCAGCGCCACCACCGCCACATAGCAGGCCAGGCCGATATAGCCGCACTGACCCAGAATCATGGGCCAGAAGTTGTCTGCAATGTACTGGGAGTACTCCTCCGACAGGCCCCAGATTTGATTCAGCTGGTACATCTCGTAGACCGGGGAGAAGGGGGAGATGGAGAAGTAGGACCCGTAGGTGGCCCACCCCGTACCGAAGGGGAAATAGTCCGCCCCCACATAGAAGGAGGCCAGGGTCAGGATGGGCCGGGCGTAATACTCCTGCATCCCCTTATAGAAATAAAACAGCATCTGGGGCAGTCCGATGGCCACGACGCCGCCCCCCAGGACGCCCCAGGTCAGCGGGGTCAGCTTCTTCCCTCTGCGGCAAACCAGCCACCAGAGCAGCAGAATGCAGAACACCGCGCAAATCGCCTTGAACCGCAGCGTCCACATCATAATAAAGCAGAGCATCCCCAGCCAGGGCAGCACCCGCATCTTCTTATACTCATAGATGCGGAGGTACAGGGCGGACAGGAACACCCCCTCGGCTACCAAAGTGGTCTTGGAGTTGTAAAACAGCTGAATGGCCCGAAGCCCCCAGCGGCTTTCGCTGGGGTAGACCTGGAACACCAGGTCGAACAGGCACAGGCCGAAGAGCACCAGGGTGATCAGATTCAGGCCGGGATAGATCTCCCGCTCCAGTCGTTCAAAGTCACATTCTTCAAACAGCATATAGCCCACGCCGATGGCCAGATAAAACTTCACATTGGTATAGGCATCGCACAGGGTGTTCCACAGGGGCTGATACCGGTTGATGAGGTAGCCCGCGAAGCCGGTCAGCAGCACCACCCCCAGCAGCGCCACCGCAGCCCACTGCCGCCGGGTAAGCCGGGGCCAGGCCCGGCGCCGCACCACCCGCAGGAGGAGCAGAGGGAAGAACAGCAGCCCGAACACCTCATCCAGATAGGAGAACGACTCCCATACCGACTCGATGGGGCTTTCAAAGACCAGCAGCGCCACAATCAGCAGAAAGAGCCGGCTTTTCCAACTCAGCTTTTTGAAGAAGTTCCTTATCACAGTACTCAGAGTCCTTTACAATCAGGGGGAAGCGGGGGTTTGCGCCGAATCACATTCAAAGGCGGAGGGTTCCGGGAGGATTTTCTGGAAGCTCTGGACCAACGTGGGCTGGATTCCCTCAAAATCCACAGTCATATAGCTGTCGTTCAGGCAAATGGCATGGTAGGTTTGTTTCTCAATGGCCTGGTTGAATTGGCTGTCCTCATGCAGCTCAAAATGTCTGCCCCAGGAGGTGGGACGGGGGACAAAGTTGCCCTCACAAATCTGCCACGCCTTCATCAGCCAGTGGGAGTAATCCATCCGGCTGCGGAACCGCTCCATACCGCTGGCCTCCAGCAGCGCCCCCTCCTCGTCCCATACCTCCTGAAAGGTGCGTTTCAGGTAGGCGCTGGTCAGGTGGGGGTCCCGAAAACAGGAAAAGTGCTGAAAGGGGGCCAGAAGCAGATTCCGCGACAGCTCCCTGCCATATTTCCACGTAAAAAACTTCCCTGCGTTCTTGCGCAGCACCTCCCGC
Organism: Clostridiales bacterium; assembly: GCA_021203325.1. Taxonomy (GTDB): domain Bacteria; phylum Bacillota; class Clostridia; order Oscillospirales; family Oscillospiraceae; genus Onthomonas. Next base: position 48,934 of record JAJQBL010000088.1, read on the forward strand.
TTCTGAAAGCGGCGGTTGATAATTCCGAAGTTATTGACCTGCAAATAGGGCAGCAGGTTCCCCGGGTCGTTGGCCGTGATGGTATCCAACAGCGCGGACTCACAGGGCAGACCGCCCCGGAAAAAGTCCTCCGGCCGGGTGGGGGCCGTCAGGTACACATCATCGTTGAACAGGACGAACTGCTCGCTGAGGCCGGGGATGCGGTGGAGATACAGTTCGATCACGGTGGAGTTAAAGGTGGGCAGATGTTCATGAGGTATATAGTCCCGGTGGTCCACCAGGGTCAGCTTGGGGTGGTTCACGTTCAGCCAGTCGGGGCGCTGGCCGCAGGTGACGAAGTACACCCGATGCACCCAGGGCGCGAAGGCCTCCACCCCACGGAACCAGTAGCGGAGCAAGCCCCAATCCCGGAAGCGGTTTGGGGCGTCGCCGTTATCTATGGGGTTTGCCTGATAGCGCTGCCGCTGGCGCTGCCACTCCGGGTCGTTGCCGTCCACCCAGGTCACCACAAAATCAATCGGTTCGTTGTTCACAGTACCATCTCCGTTTCACCGGTATCGTCCGCCGGGGCATAAATCGTCAGCAGCCGGCGGCAGTATTCCTCCAGGGTAGTGGTCTGAACCGCGAGGCAGTTGCGGCTCCACCGCTCCAATCCTTCCCGGTCCGCCCACATGGTGCGGATCGCCTCCGTCAGCGCGGCGGCATTGCCCGCCTCAAACAGGCGGCCCGTTTCCCCGCTCTGAATCAGCTCGGGAATCCCGCCGATGTCCGCCCCCAGCGCAGGGGTGCCGCACTGCTGGCTCTCGATGACAGAGAAGGGACCGTTTTCGTACCACACCGAGGGGTAAACGGAAAAACGGGCGCGCTGAATCAGCCTTGTCAGCGCCTCCCCGCTCTGGAAGCCCACGTTGCGGACATTGGGGATGCCCTCCAGCTCCGGCTCCAGCGGCCCGCTGCCTGCAAAGACGAAGGGGATCTCCGGCAGGGCGCGGCACGCCTCCAGCAGGATATCCAGCCCCTTTTCCTCAGAATAACGGCCGAAATACAGCACATAGTCCTCTTTTTCCACGTTCTGCAACGCCATTGAGCCGGAAAAGTTCCGCAGCAGCACCGTCTTTGCGGCCAGGACGGGGTTGGTATCCATCTTCCCTTTCAGAAAGAGAGAAGGACAGATCACCGCGTCCAGTGCCTGATAGGTGCCCCGCCGATTCCAGTACTCCGCCTCCATGGTGCCGATCACGCTGCGGGGCAGGGAATTGTGGATGCACCGCCCCGCCGTACAGTTTCCATAGTGCCCGCCCAGGCACTTTTCGCAGACAGTCCCTTGGGCCGGCCGGTACAGCATATGATTCGGACAGACCAGCTGATAGTCGTGGGCGGTCATCACTACCCGCAGCTTCCGTTCGGTTTTTCGTTTGTAATTTTCGGCGGCCACCAACACGGAGGGGGTCAGCTGGAAGTGGATGTTGTTGAGATGCACCACGTCGGGCTGAAAATCCTCCAAAACGGCGGCCATCTTCCGGCGGGCCTCCCCGGAGTAGATCACCCCCGGGAAATAGCTGAGCTTGCTCCGCAGGGACTGCTGGTGGAACTCCATCTCACGGGTGTAGGCCCCGATGCGGTTTCCGATGCAACGCTGGGGATGCTCCATCCCAAAATACTGCACCTCATGCCCCTGCTCCGCCAGGTAAGCCCCCAGCTGCAGGACGTAGGTTTCCGCCCCACCCTTGGGGAAAAGATATTTGTGTACAAACAAAATCTTCATGGTTCTTCCCCGCTCTGTGCTCTCCGGCCCTTTGGCGCCCTGGCCTTACGATAGGCGTTCAGCGTCTGCTCCACCGTATCCTCCCAGGAATACCGGGTGCAGACGCTCTCCATGATTTCCTTTCGATGGGCGGTGGTCAGCTCCGGCCGGTCAATGAGCATTTGGAGCACATCCCGCAGCCCGTCCACATCCCCCTTGGGGAACTGATACCCCAGGGAACCGGTGATTTGCAGACACTCCGGCAGATCGGAGGTCACGCAGCACAGCCCGTAGCTCATGGCCTCCAGCAGGCTCAGGGGCATTCCCTCCAGGTCGGAGGGCAGGCAGTACAGGTAGGCGTTGGAATACAGCTCCTCCAGCGTCTCCCCCTGGACGGCGTCGGTGAAGATCACCCGGTGGTCTCCCCCGGCCATCTCCCTGAGGTGACAATAAAACGCTTCCGTATCGGAGGAACCTCCTGCGATGACCAGGCATTTCGTGGTGCTGACCTGCCGAAAGGCCTCGATCAGGTATTGGATGCCCTTCTCCGGGACAATGCGCCCCAGGAACAGGAGATACTCCCCCTGCCGCAGCTGCCACCGCTCCGTGATCAGCCGGGGGGGCGCACCGCCATGGGCCGGATGCCGTTGGGGATGTACACCGTTTTGCGGCCGTACTCCTCCCAGAAGTAGCGCTGCATGCTGGCGCTGAGGACGATGATCTCATCCGCGCACTTCACCGCCACCCACTCCCCCAGCCGGAGATAGCGGGCAGCCCAGTTGCCCCACTTGCTGCGCTGCCAGTCCAGGCCGTGAATGGTGGCAATGCAGGTCTTTCCAAACAGTTTGGGGAGCCACAGCATGGCGCAGGGCCCCTCCGCGTGAAAATGCACAATTTGATAACGGCCCAGGGCCGCCAGCACCGCCGCAGCCACAGAGGATGTGAGGGCCGCCAGCCCCCGTTTGAGGATGGTGAACACGGTTTTCAGCCGAACCCCCTGCATCTCCTTTGCGGTCTGGTCCACGCCGGGGCAGTACCGGTTGTAGCAGGTGACCTGATGGCCCTGACGAACCATGGCGGTGCTCAGCTCCTCCACCACGACCTCTACGCCGCCCGCTCTGGAAGGAATGGCCTTTTGGCCCACCATGGCAATGCTGAACTTGTCTTTTTCTATCATTCCTGTTCCTTCTCAGTATGGATTCTGTCAGGGAACAGCGGGCCTCCCCGCAGCCTGTGTCTGCCCCCATTAAAAAGGCAGCGTCTTTGTTTTAGCGAAGACGCTGCCCTTTTTTCATACGCTTATCCTAAGGACGCAGCCGCTGTCCGTCCTTCCCCTGCCCGCCCCCGGACGAGGACGGGCAGGGTTTTGCAAAGTCAGGATCTGCACTTGCCAGCGCTGGATGCACCGGTAGGATTTGGAGATAGATTGGTGTTGAATGGCAGGAACTCAGGAAACGACGCCCTTCACCACATTGTAAGTCTTGCCGTTGTAGGTCACGGTGCCGGTGTAGTTGAACCGCACCATGCCGTTCCGGACGTAGTAGGACTTACCGTTGGTGTGCTCCACAATGCCGGTGAAGTCGAAGTTCACAATGCCGTTCTCAGCATAGTAGTAGTTGCCGTCGGTCTG
>JAJQBL010000077.1 GCA_021203325.1 Clostridiales bacterium
CCCTACGGAAAGACGGGTAACGGAGTGCAAAGCCCTTTAAGTTGATGACATTGCCTGAAAGGGGAGGGGGACCGGCGGCAGCCGGTGGAGGGGTCACTAACAGCTTCCAGCCACTAGCCACTAACCACTGGTCAAAGGGCGGCACTTCCCTTCAGCAGCCGCCCTCACCCTCCGGTCCCGCTCCTGCTTGGAGTAGACGCAGCCGCAGTAGTCCTGCCGGTACAGGCCGTACTCCCTGGAAAGCTCCGTGGAGCGGCGGTAGCCGTTCCGCTTCTTGAAGTCCGAGGGCAGCCAGGGCACCCCCAGCTCCTCCCCCAGCCGCTGGCCGATCTCGTTGAGCTTGGCGGCGTTTTTCAGGGGGCTGATGGTGAGGGTGGTGGTGAAGCAGTCAAAGCCCCCCTCTTTGGCGCAGCGGGCCGCCTCCCGCAGCCGCAGCTCGTAGCAGCGGAAGCAGCGCTCGCCCCCCTCCGGCACCTGCTCCAGCCCCTTCGCCATGGCGTAGAACTTCTCGCTGTCGTAGGGTCCGGCCAGGAAGGAGACGGGATGGGTCAGGGGCATGGCGGCGATGAGGCGCTCCTGCTCCCGGATGCGGGTGTCAAACTCCTCCCGGGGGAAAATATTGGGGTTGTAGTACAGCACCGTGATGGAGAAGTATTGGGACAGATATTCCAGCACATAGCTGCTGCACGGGGCGCAGCAGCTGTGGAGCAGCAGCCGGGGCACCCGCCCCTCCCGCCGGAGGGTATCCAGAATCCTGTCCAGCTCCTTCTGGTAGTTTCGGTTCATAAAATGCACCCTTTCCGCAGAAAAAATGACCGGCAAGAGCGTTCACTCTTACCGGTCATTTTATCACAGAATGTCACCTGAAACAAGCCCTGCGGCTCACCGCTTCAGCGCCTTGCGCAGCACCGGGGCCAGGTACATGGACAGGGTGCCGCCGATCAGGGCGGTGACCAGCTGAGGCCAGGAGAACATCAGGGAGAAGGTGGCCACCTGGGCGTCCGCCAGGGACAGCACCCGGCACAGCACCTGCACCACCACAAGGTACAGCGTCAGCGCCTTGGCCGCCGCCGCGACTGCCACGGCGATCACCCGCCAGGAGACGGCGCACTCCGGCAGCTTCTTTCCGGCCAGCAGCCACAGCAGCAGCACCAGCACCACGTTGCCCAGGGCCACCGCCGGGACGATGGGCAGCAGCTGGGGGCCGATGCCCAGCAGGTAGGCGAAGAAGGGGGAGACCAGCGCCACCACGACGCCGCTCCACAGCCCGGCCACCAGCGCCGCCACCCCCAGCACCGTGTTGACGCAGGAGCCGGTGATGAACTGGTTGGTGGATGCGGTGGCGCCCTGGAGCACCACCAGGAGCGCGATGAGCACCGCCGTTTCCGCGATCCAGCGGGCCCGCTGCCCCGCCTGAGTTGTCTGTTTCATGAATTCGTCCTCGTTTCTTTAAGAATGATTCTCATTATACCGGATTCCTCCCACTATTGCAATTAGAGGGACAGCCATAATGTTTTATTTTATCCGTAGAAAGTTTGTCAATTTTTTAACGAAAATCCCACAAAAGGCTGTGGAAAAACGGGGACAAATATGATACTATAAAAGTAACTACTCTAAGGAGGTTGTATCCATGCGCGGAGTACCATCCCTTATCACGGACATCCGTAAGAAAGTCTTTACCGAGGTGGCCAGAATGGCCTATGACGGCGGGGACTATACCAAGGCTGAGGACCTGCCCTATGTCATCGTCCCCGGCGACAGCCCCCTTCACCGGGAATCCATCTTTCTGGAGCGGGCCATCGCCGGCGAGCGGGTGCGTCTGGCCATGGGCCTGTCCATCCGCCCCGTTCAGACCCGCAGCCTGATGACGGAGGGCATGGATCACGCGGCCATTGCGGAGCAGTACTATGAGCCGCCGCTGATCAACATCATCCCCTACGCCTGCCACCGCTGCCCCACCAACCAGTATAAGGTGACGGAGAACTGCCAGAACTGCCTGGCCCAGTCCTGCCAGCAGGTGTGCCCCCGGAAGGCCATCTCCTTCGTCAACGGCAAGAGCCAGATCGACCCGGACCGCTGCGTCAAGTGCGGCCGGTGCGCCACCGCCTGCCCCTATCACGCCATCATCCATCTGGAGCGGCCCTGCATGGCCGCCTGCGGCATGGACGCCATCGGCTCCGACGACCAGGGCCGGGCCTACATCAAGCAGGACAAGTGCGTGGCCTGCGGCCAGTGCCTGGTCAGCTGTCCCTTCGGCGCCATTGTGGACAAGGGCCAGATCTTCCAGGTAATCCGCTCCATCCTCCAGAGGGACCAGGTCATCGCCATCGTCGCCCCCGCCTTCATCGGCCAGTTCGGCAAGGCGGCCACGGTGGAGAAGTTCGTCACCGCCATGAAGACCCTGGGCTTCAGCCAGGTGGTGGAGGTGGCCGTGGGCGCAGATATGTGTACCATCGAGGAGGCCAAGGACTTTTTGGAGAAGGTGCCGGAACAGCAGAAGTTCATGGCCACCTCCTGCTGTCCCGCCTGGCACTCCATGGTGCATAAGCTGTTCCCCGCCCAGGCGGGCAACATCTCCATGACCCTGACCCCCATGGTCTTCACTGCCCGGCTGATGAAGAAGCAGTATCCGGGGTGCAAGGTGGTCTTTGTGGGCCCCTGCGCCGCCAAGAAGCTGGAGGCCATCCGGGAGAATATCCGCTCCGATGTGGACTTCGTCCTGACCTTTGAGGAGCTTCAGGGGATGTTCGAGGCCAAGGAGATCGACTTTGCCACCATTCCCGCCGCGGAGATCAACAACGAGGGCACCGCCGCAGGCCGGGGCTTCGCCGTCTCCGGCGGCGTGGCCCAGGCGGTCACCGACCTGATCCACGAGACCCACCCGGAGGTGGAGGTGAAAACCGCCCGGGCCGAGGGCCTCCGGGAGTGCCGGAAGCTGATGATGATGGCCAAGGCCGGGAAGTACAACGGCTACCTGCTGGAGGGCATGGCCTGCCCCGGCGGCTGCGTGGCCGGCGCGGGCACCCTGCTGTCCATCGACCAGGCCGCCAACGCCGTCAACCGCTACAAGAAGGAGGCCGACTTCACCAGCCCCCTGAACAGCAAGTACCGGGACACCGGCGAGGAGCTGGACTGACCTCCGGCGCCGCCGAATGAGAACACCGGCGCCGCTTCATCGCCTTCACGATGAAGCGGCGCTTTTTACGGGGAAGGAAAAAACAGTGTTTTTGGTGGACACAGTTCTCTCCTGAAAGGCAATGTCATCAACTTAAGGTACAATCTATCCTGAGTTGAGGAGAAAAACGTAGCCTTACAGTCAGATGTCCACGACCAAGGGGCAACAAAATTGCCGTCCGTTCCGCCGTAAGGCAGGAATGTGGGCGGCAATCCCGACCAGCCGCCATCGGCGGCAGCTTTGGTGCGCAACAGGTTACTTCGTCTGTTACCTGACAGACCACCTGATTGAGGAACAAGGCGAAGCCGCCAGTTGGATACGGGGAGATTCTTAAGAGGGGGTTCGCAGAACTCCCTCTTGAGCCGCCTTCTTTTGCTACTTTTCTTGGCGGAGTAATTTACGGCGTCCAAAAATGTGCCAGTGGCACATTTTTAGCCGGAAACCGATGCCAGCTATGCTGGCGAGGGTCACTGACCGAGGAGGATACCGTAAATGGTCAGCAGGCGGTAGTCAAGGCCCCGCTTCCCTGGCAAGGGTAGGGAGCGCAGCGGAAATGCCGCTTGACGGCGAAGGCCGGGCAAAGTCTCGATAGCGAACGTTATCTAAGGAGCCCACCGTGAGGGAAAAAACTCTTTCCTTTCAACCGCCTTTTCCAAGGAGGAAAGGTGGGCCGGGCGCACACTGTGCGCCCCTACGGAGAGACAGGTAACGGAGTGCAAAACCATTCAGTTGATGACATTGCCCTGAAAAGGCGTAAGTGCCACAAAGCGCCGGAGGGGCAGCTAACAGCTAATAGCTAATAGCTAACAACGCTTCCTCCCGGCGAACAGAGGGCAACCCAAGCTGTCAGCCGCTTCGCAGCCCTGCGCACAGAAGCTTTGGAGGGTACAAAGCCAGAGAGAGGGCAGAGAGAAATGGTGCCGCAAGTCCGCGCCGCGGCGTTCAGGCCCGTGTCGCCCCCTGTTCGCCGGGGGGAAGTATCCTCATAGTACCCGAATTTGCACGGCTGTTCAATGGACAAATCCGGTTCGTGTCCGACTTTTCCCCGAAAGTCTCTTTTTATTACATTTTTGGATAGGGTCGGCCCTTTGTCCAAAAAGTTTTCCGGCCTGTGTCTTGAGAACGCTGTCATTCTGTGTTAAAATGTTGTAAATAAGGGAGTAGTCGGCACCCCCATGCGATGATGTCAACATACTGGAGTCCCTTCCTGGCTTCATCTGAAACAACGAGACTTATCTACCGCCGTAGGTGAGCCCCGTCTTTTTCTGTGACGCAAAGCCCTGCGGTATCCTGATTGCAGACCCAGAGAGGAGGAATGTGCATCATGGCGGATTCCAATATCACAAAACGGGCCCTGGCAGGGGCGCTGAAAGAGCTGATGGAGAAAATGCCCTTCGCCAAAATCAACATCAGCGACATCTGCGGCAGATGCAACATGAACCGCAAGAGCTTTTACTACCACTTCCGGGACAAGTATGACCTGGTGAACTGGATTTTCGACACCGAGTTCATCGCCATGGCCAGCCAAAAGAACTTTGACAACGGCTGGTCGTTTTTCGCGGAGCTGTGCCGGTTCCTGGAGGCGGACCGGGACTTCTATCGCCGGGCCATGCAGATCAAGGGGCAGAACTCCTTCTCCGACCACTTCCGGGAGTTCTTACTCCCCATCATCGCGGAGTACATGAAGCCCTACACCTCCGGTCAGGAGCCGCAGCCCTTTCACGTCACCTTTTTCGCCGACGCGCTGCTCTGCGCCATCGAGCGCTGGCTGCTGAGCAAAAACGCCATGCCTGCGGACGAATTTTCAAAGGAGGTCCGCGCCTGCTTCCGGGGTCTGGCCCTGGGGGTCTATCAGGAGATGAACGAGGAGGAGCGGCAGGATTACCGGGCCTCCCTGGACCGGAGCCTGAACAATTCCAATCCATAAACGCCAAAACAGCAGAGCGCCGGAGCGTTTCCGGTGCTCTGCTGTTTTTTCTGTCCGGAAGGGCGATTCACACGGCCTCGTCCCCCAGCTGAATCAGCTTCTTTTTGTAGGTCTCATAGTTGGGCGCCCCGTCCTGTTTGGGCTGGGTCTCCATCAAAATCCGGTAAAGGCTGCTCTGGAAGATATTATATCCGTCCTGCCGCTTTCCCTCCGGCAGCCGGATCAGCGTCCCGTCCGTGTCAAAGGCCACGGCACAGGCGTCGTCGGAGATGATGCTGTCGATGAACATATTGTCGCACAGCAGGCCCATCACCGCGGTGGGCTGCCGCTGGGCTTTCCGGGTGGCGCAGACGTAGCCGTATACCGCCTTCCGCTGGGCCGGGGTACACTGGGCAGTTCCATAGAAGAAGGTGAACGTGGCGCGGCACTCCTCCGCCCGGCTCAGCAGGGTGCCGTCCAGCACCTGCTCCAGCCCCTCCGGGCAATAGCCCACATGGACGGCGTAGAGCAGCTTCGCCTTCCGCAGGGCGGTGCAGACCGTTTTCGTCCCCTCCTCCAGGGCCACGGAGAGCAGCAGGTTGTGATACTGCCGGGCCTGCCGGACGGCGTCCTCCGTCAGGGCCTCCCCCTGGCAGAACACCAGGAAGGCGCAGTCCGGGTAGGCCTCCACCAGGGCGAAGCAGCCCGTCAGGTCCCCCTGGGGGCAAAGCAGATAGGTGTAAATACCCAGCTCCGTCCCCTGCTGAATGATGCAGCGGTACCGCTCCATCCGGCCCGCCTCGCCGTCCTCCGCCAGGCGCAGGGACAGGGACCAGGGGATGTTGAACTGCTTCTCCGACTCACACTGCCGGATGGTCTTTGCCCCCCGGGTGAAGCTGTTATAGCCCAGATTGATGCCGCATGTGACCAGGGTATCCTCATCCACGTTGTCGATGACGTTCTGGGCCAGATGGTAATAGGCGCTGTCCTCATCGGCCAGCATCGTCTGGGCGATCCGGAAAACTCCTGCTGGAACCGGCCCCCGGCAAAGTTCAGCGCCAGGTCGATCAGATTGCGCATCGTCCGCTTTGGGAACCGCCGCAGATCCTTCAGGGCGCGCCGCACCGTTGTTTCAATGATCACCCGCGTAATATCCTTTCCCATGATGGCACACCTTTCATCCCTGTTGAATTAGGCTCTGCGCCCATTCTATTCAAGTACCGTATTCAGTTTACGGTGTCCGGGCGGAAAGCACAAGGGACATTGTGGCGATTTTGTCCCAAAAGGCAACAGTTCCCGCCCCTGTCCCATTTTTCGACACACTTTTCTCAGTGTCCCGTGCTTTTTTCCGGTGGTATCGCTTATAATCCAATACACACAGGCAATACACCGTCCCCACGGGCCAAACGGTGAACCGAACCGGAAAGGATTTGTTTTATTATGAGTGAAAAGACCAGAGCTGTCAAGAACAATATGCAGGAATTTGCCATCAGGCAGGCGCTCAAGTATCTGGACGGCAACCCCAGAGAGAACCTCCCCAAGCTGATGAACATGGTGGACCGGTTCCTCCCCGACACCTGGTACGCCAACCAGCGGCGCACCTTCCGCAAGGTGCTGTCGGAGGGGGACGACAACAACTGGTACCGCCTCATCATGCGGGTGTATGATGAGATCGACCGGGACGTATTCAAGACCTTCTTCCAGAACTTCATGCTCAACGCCAGCCTGAAGGGCAGCGCCCTCCAGGACGAGACCGTTGAGAAGTACGGCTGCAACGCCCCCTGGGCCATCCTCCTGGACCCCACCTCCGCCTGCAACCTCCACTGCACCGGCTGCTGGGCCGCCGAGTACGGCAACCGGCTGAACCTGACCTTTGACGACCTGGATTCCATCGTCACCCAGGGCAAGGCCATCGGCACCTATATGTACATCTTCACCGGCGGCGAGCCTCTGGTGCGGAAGAAGGACATCATCGCCCTGTGCGAGAAGCACTCCGACTGCGAGTTCCTGTCCTTCACCAACGGCACCCTGATTGACGAGCAGCTCTGCCAGGATATGCTCCGGGTGAAGAACTTCGTCCCCGCCATCAGCGTGGAGGGCTTCGAGACCGCCACCGACGGCCGCCGGGGCAGCGGCACCTTCCAGCGGGTGGTGAAGGCTATGGAATTGTTGAAGGCCCACAAGCTGCCCTTCGGCATCTCCACCTGCTACACCAGCGTCAACTATGAGGATGTCACCAGCGAAGCCTACTATGACCAGATGATCGACTGGGGCGCCCTGTTTGTGTGGTACTTCCACTATATGCCCGTGGGGGCCGGGGCCGTGCCCGAACTGCTGCCCAACCCGGAGCAGCGGACGGTGGTGCATGACCGCATCCGTGGCTATCGGAATACCAAGGCCATTTTCAGCATGGACTTCCAGAACGACGCCCAGTATGTGGGCGGCTGCATCGCCGGGGGCCGCCGGTACCTCCACATCAACGCCGCCGGAGACGTGGAGCCCTGCGTCTTTATCCACTACTCCAACGCCAACATCCATGACTGCACCCTGCTGGAGGCCCTGCAAAGCCCCATCTTCATGGCCTACCACAACGGCCAGCCCTTCAACGACAATATGCTCCGCCCCTGCCCCATGCTGGAAAACCCGGAGCTGCTGCGGAAAATGGTGAAGGACACCAACGCCAGGCCCACCGACTACGAGTCCCCGGAGGATGTGGACACCCTCTGTGACCGCACCACCCCCTATGCCCAGCGCTGGGCCCCCGTGGCGGAGGAGCTGTGGGAGAAGGATGCGGAGATTTACAGGAAGGAACACAGTCAGGGGAACAAGTGAGATTTGTTTCCGGTTCTCAGCAGCCGGGCGGCCATTAGCCGCCCGGCTGCTGCTTTCCTTGCCGAAGGAAGAAGCCTCCCCCTCACAGCACTGCCTTCCCGTCCACCCAGACCCGGAGGGGACGGCTCCCCAGGGTGAAGGGGTGGCCGCTCCACAGCACCAGGTCGGCGTCCTTGCCCACGGCGATGGAGCCCACCCGGTCCCCGATGCCGGCGATGTCCGCCGCGTCCAGGGTGATGGCCCGGAGGGCCCGCTCCCGGCCCAGGCCGTGCTGGGCGCACAGCGCCGCCCCCAGGGGCAGGTACTGGATGGGGTTCTCCGGGTGGTCGGTGCAGATGGCCACCTGCACCCCGGCCCGGGCCAGCACCGCCGTGTTCTCCAGGGTCTGATGGAGCAGCTCCGGCTTGCCCCGGTCGCTGATGACGGGGCCGGTGACCACCCTGGCCCCCTCCGCCGCCAGCAGGTCGGCCACCAGATGGCCCTCCGTGGCGTGGAGCAGCACATAGTTCAGCCGGAACTCCTTGGCGATGCGCACCGCCGTGGCGATGTCGTCCGCCCGGTGGGCGTGGAAGTGGGCGGGCACCCGCCCCTCCAGCACCGGCACCAGAGCCTCCAGCTTGGCGTCAAAGTCCGGCGGGTCCTTGTCCTCGTCCCGCCGGGCGGCCTCCTGCTTCCGGCGGTACTCCTCCGCCTGGGACAGGGCCTCCCGGATGCGGGCGGCGGTGGCCATGCGGGTCATGGGGCCGTCCTTCTGCTGGCCGTACACCCCCTTGGGGTTCTCCCCCAGGGCAAACTTCATGGCGGCGGGGGCCCTCACCACCATATGGTCGATCCACCGCCCGGCGGTTTTCACCGCCGCGAACTGGCCGCCGATGGCGTTGGCGCTGCCGGGGCCGGTGAGGACGGTGGTGACACCCCCCTCCCGGGCCTCCCGGAAGCAGCGGTCCAGGGGGTACAGCCCGTCGATGGCCCGCAGCTCCGGGGTGACGGGGTCGCTCTCCTCATTGCAGTCCCCCTGCTCGTAGGTCAGCCCGTCTGGGTTCAGCCCCAGGTGGCAGTGGGCGTCCACGAAGCCGGGGAGGAGCAGCGCCCCGCCCGCGTCCACGTCTCCGGGGGCGGGAGCAGGGCAGTCCGCCATATCCCCCAGGGCGGCGATCTTGTCCCCCTCCACCCGGACATAGCCGTTTGGATAGGAGATTCCTTCGACAGGTTCGACATTTGCGCGATAAATCAGCATTGTTTGGTTCCTTTCGTCAAAAAGCCATCGTTGACAGGGGGCCGGAAAAGGGGTATCCTGTTCTTACAGCTCAGCCAATCGCAGGACGGCGCGTGGGGAGACCCGCCGCCGGGCCATGTCAACAGGCGGTCAGGCCCCTTTGGGGCCTGTTTTTTTTTCGGAAAAAAAGCGTCACGCGCTGCGTGACGCTTTTCATTCTGACAGAGGGGAAGTCCGCCGACGGGGCGGTTCCCCGGAAACGGTTCCTTAGAAGTCGTAATCGCTGTTGCCGCCGCCTCTCCGGCCTCCGCCGCCTCTCCGGCCGCGGCCGCTCCGCTCGTTGCCGCGGCCCAGCTCGGACTGCTTGCTCTCGGAGTCGGACATGAACTGTTTGAGCATATCGTCAAAGCTCTGTGGCTCCCTGGAGGAGGCGGGGGCGGAGGTGCGGTTATTGTGGTAAGTACCCCGCTCCTGGCGGCCGCTGCCGCCGCTTCGTCCGGCGCTGCGGCCCTCACGGCCGCCGTTCCCGGCCCGGTCGCCGCCCTGCTCCCGCTGGCCGCGGCCCTCACGGCTGCCTCGTCCGTCCCGTCCGTCCCGGCTGCCGCCGGTGCGGCCGCCCCGGTTCCCATGGTCGGCGCGGGGCGGAGGCGGGGGAAGGGTCTGCTTGATGGAGGGGTTGATGCGGTGATTTTCATCCACGTTGATGATCTTCACCTTGACATCCTGCCCAACGGCCAGGAATTCGCTTACATCGCTGACGTAGGAATACGCGACCTCCGAAATGTGCACCAGACCGGAACGCCCGCCTGGCAGCGCGACGAATGCGCCAAACTTCGTAATGCCGGTGACTTTGCCATCTACTACTGCTCCGACTTCTAACTCCATACTGTGTTCTGTGTCCTCCCAAGTTTTCTCTCTCTGAATCCGCCGGTGGGGCGGGTGGTTAATTGGTGGTATCGTAGAAAATGATCTCCCCCGGCTCCACCAGGCCCAGCTTCTCCTTGGCAATGCTCAGGATGGTGTCCGGGTCATCGGCGTTTTCGATGTCCTCGGCCAAGGCGCCGTTGACGGCCTCCTGGGCGGTCACCTGGGCCTGTACGGTGTTGTAGTCGGCCTCGGCGGTCTGAAGCTTGCCCCGCACATTCAGCAGCTGAATCGCCACGACGACGAACAGGATCAGAATGACGAGCTTGGTGAGAAGGCTGGCTCTTCCGGTTTTCATGGGGACTCCTCCTTTGCGTGCGTTCGCTTGCGGATTGCTCCAAAGGAGCCATTTTGGCGAATACCATATTTATTTTAAACCATTTTTTCCAATAATGGAAGGCATTTTTTGAAATTTTTTCAAATTTTTTCAGCAGGCCGACGAGGATGCGCGCCGGCGTCAGCAGCACATGGATCAGCCGCCCCAGCCAGTCGCCCCCTGTCCGGAAAACCGGCAGCAGCAGGGGGCTGAGGGCCGCAAAGTACAGCCAGCCCCCCAACCCCATGGCCAGGGCCGTCAGCAGCCGCACCCGGCCCCGTGTGGCGTAAATCGACCACAGCAGCAGGGCCGCCCCTGCCGCCGCCCAGAACAGCACGTCCAGCACGCCCCCCAGCCCGGCCCGCCGCCTCCGGCGCAGCACCCGGAACAGGTCGTACAGCACCCCCAGACCCAGACCCAGCACCACCGCGCCGGACAGCGCCGCGGCCTGGGCGGCCACGGACACCTCCATGGGCTACCCCAGCAGGCGGCTGAACCAGCTGCCCCTGGGCCGGGTCTCCTCGTAGGACAGGGCGTCGATGAGGCCCTCCACCTTCAGATCGCCGCCGTCCAGGCTGAGCTTTTCGATGTGCAGCCCCTCCTCCCGGACCACCAGGGCGCCCTGGGCGGTGGACATGATGATGGTGTTCTCGTCAAAGCGCTCCACCTCCTCCACGCCGGACACGCTGAGGGAGGCCCGCTCCTCCAGAATGAGGTGATGGGGGGCGCGCAGCTCCCCGTCTCCCGTGTGCATTGCCATAGTCTTGTACCTCCGTTTGGTTCGTTGGCACAGTATATGACGGGCGGGGGAGGGGTATGACAGGGGGTTCCTTTTCCGGTTCTCAGTAGGGGCGCACAGTGTGCGCCCGGCCAACCTTCCCTTCTTAGAAACGGTGGTTGAAAGGAAACCGGTTTTTGCCCTCACGGTGAGCCTCCTCAGATAATGTTCGCTATCGAGGCTTTGTCCGGCCTTCGCCGTCAAGCGGCATTTCCGCTTCGCTCCCTATGCCTTACGGCGGAACGGGCGTCAATTTTGTCGTCCTTTGGTCGCGGAAATCTGACTGTACGGCTACGTTATTCCTCCCAACCTAGGATAGATTGCCCCCTAAGTTGATGACATTGCTGTCTCAGGAAACGCCCTTCCATCCACGAACTTGCCGAAAAGGCTAGCCCAGCTCCCTGTACATGGCGGCGGCGTCGTTCTTCCCCACGTTGTCCGCCACCACCAGCACCTCCAGCTTCACGGTGCGCTGGCCGAACTGAATCTCCAGCACGTCCCCCACCTTCACGTCATAGCTGGCCTTCACCGGCCTGCCGTTGGCGGTAACCCGGCCCGCGTCGCAGGCTTCGTTGGCCACGGTGCGCCGCTTGATGAGGCGGGATACCTTTAGATATTTGTCAAGACGCATGGCGGCCTCACACTTCATAGTCGATGGCGACGCTGGATTCCTGGACGGCGTGCATATGGGGCTTCACCACGCCGCAGTGATAGGGGTCGGCCTGGTAGGCGTCCAGGGCGGCCCGGTCCTCCAACAGCACCTGGAGGGCGATATCGTAGGAGCGGGGGGAGTGGAGGAAGTCCACCCCCACCTCGATGTCCCGAATCATGGGCACCTTCCCCTTCATGGAGAGGGCGATCTCCTTCGTTTTGGCGCACAGCTCCGGGGTGGGCTCCTTCAGCTTGAACAGAACAATGTGACGAATCATAACCGGTTCCTCCGTAACGTTTATCAGGATGACCCTATTTTACCACAGGTCGCCGGCGGTTTCCACCGCTTTGGCCCGATTTTTTGAAAAACGGAGAAATGGGCCGACACTTGCACAGGTTGCTGTGTTGAAGCGCAGGAGCACTGTGGTGCAGGATTTCCATCATTTTCCACTTTCTGCTGTACGTTTTTTACGTTTTGCACAAAAAAAAGGGGGCATGATACCGGGAACAATTTCTGAGAAAATGTCACACTTCGCTCTTGCAAAAGATGAACAATCTGTTAAAATAGAGGGATAGGATTTCTGTTGCATTTTGTCGAAAGGGGCAGGAGGAAGCTATGGCAATCACCCGTCAGGAAGCGCTGGAGACGCTGCTGCGGTCCTACAGCGTCTGGTACGACGTCACCCGCTGCAACGAGGGGGACGCGCCCATGGTGGCCCAGGCCGCCTTTCATGAGCAGGGGACGGGCTACTTCTTCTCCAAAAAGGCCAAGATGTGGGGGGCCGACCGGAATGAGTACGCCTACTTCTTCTCCGTCCCCCATCTGACGGAGGATGTGGCCAGGCGCTGCATCGCCCAAGCCCAGGGGCTGGGGGACGGGCTGATCGTCCCCGGCAGGGAGCATATGTGCTCCTACATCGTGGCGGAGATTCTCTGTGATACGGCGGATGAGGCTGCAATTCAGGCCGTCCGACGCTATCACCGCCGGAAAAGTTTTCAATTTTCGCTTCAGGGCTGGACGGAAACCCATACCGCCCTGGTCGAGCTGGGGAAGGACTCGATTGTCGCCAATCCGGATGGACGGCTGACAGCGAAATTTTTGAAAAGCGCACTGTACCCCAAACCAAAAAAGCCCGGGATCGTGCGTAAACTGTTGAAAAAGCAAGGAGTGTAGGAAACAACATGAATGGTTTAGTACTGTTAATCATCTCGGTTGCTGTGCTGGTCTGCGGCTATATCTTCTATGGCGGCTGGCTGTGCAAGCAGTGGGGCGTTGGCGAGAGCGATGAGCCCACCCCCGCCCACACCATGGAGGACGGCGTGGACTACGTCCCCGCCAAGGCCCCTGTGCTGATGGGCCACCACTTCTCCTCCATCGCAGGCGCGGGCCCCATCACCGGCCCCATCAACGCGGCGGCCTTCGGCTGGCTGCCCTGTACCCTGTGGATTCTGGTGGGCGGCATCTTCTTCGGCGGCGTCCATGACTTTGGCTCTCTGATCGTCTCTGTCCGTCACGGCGGCAAGTCCATCGGTGAGATCATCTCCGCCAACATGTCCAAGCGGGCAAAGCGCCTCTTCATCATCTTCGCTTACCTGA
>JAJQBL010000107.1 GCA_021203325.1 Clostridiales bacterium
AGGCTACGGCACCGGCCACTACTTCCGGGGCCAGCAGGATATGGACTTCGCCGGAATCGATACCATCGGCGGCCAGATCGTGCCGGGGATGAACTACCATCACGACGCCTTCAACACCGGCGGCAGCAACGGCGAGTTTTATCACTACGCCCTGGCGAAGCTGGCCTCCTCCGCCGCCCATCTGGACCCCAAAAAGCAGGGGCGCGTCCTGTGCGAGGCCTTCGGCGCTTACGGCTGGAACGAGGGGGCTGAAGGCCATGAAGTGGATTGCGGACCATCTGCTGGTGCGGGGGGGGGTCAACTATATCGTCCCCCACGCCTTTGACCCCAAGGATTTTCCCGACTTTGACTGCCCGCCCCATTTCTATGCCCACGGCCACAACCCTCAGTTCCGCTATTTTAAGGTGTTCAGCGACTATGTGAACCGGGTGTCCAGCCTGTTCCGGGAGGGGACGCACCCGGCCAGGGTGGGCCTGTTCTACCCGGCGGAGCTGGAGTGGTGCGGGGCCTGTCTGCCGGTGGAAAAACCGGCCAGAGAGCTGACCACCCATCAGATCTCCTTCGACATCGTGTCGCTGGACTACCTGGAGGCGGCCCAAATCGAACACGGCGGGTACTCCATCAACGGCCAGCGGTTTGAAGTGCTGGTGCTGCCCTACGGGGAATGTCTGCCTGCTGAACTGGTCTCCCTTTTGGAGGGGCTGCTGGAGCAGGGGGTGCGGGTGCTGGTGGTGAACCAGAAGCCTGCCCGACAGACCGGCGCGGACACGATTCCGGCGGCGGTGCTGGAAGGGATGGAAGTCGTACCATTGAAGGAGCTGGGCGGGGCGCTGTCCGCGTATCAGGCGGCCCAACTGTCCCAGCCCCAGCCCGACCTGGTGGTGGGCGAATACGCCAGAGACGGCAAGCGGTTCTATATGCTGTTCAATGAGAACATCGGCCGCGCCATACAAACTGACGTGACCTTCCCGGAGAATGGCAACCTGTACCGCTATGACGCCCTGACCGACACCCTCTGGGAGGAATCCCGGCAGGGCGGCAGTTCCCCGCTGACGCTGGATTCCTACGAATCCGCCGTGTTTGTGGTCAGCAGGGAACCGCTGGAGGCAAAGCAGCAAACCCGCGGAGCATGGGAACAGGTTCCGCTATGCTGCGACTGGAAGGTACAGTTTGCCGACAGCCTCTCCTATCCGGCGTTCACAGAGGACGTGCCGGTGCAAAGGCTCTGCTGCGTCCAGACCCTTGGGGGCTGGGAGAACAAATGCGGCACCCTGCGGTTTTCCGCCCAAGTGGAGGTGCCTGCCTGCTCCGGTGGGGTGCTGGATTTGGGGCAGGTCTACGAGACCGCCCAGGTGTTCGTCAACGGTCAGTCCGCCGGCTGCCGCATCTGCCGCCCCTACCGGTTTGACCTGACCGGCCTGCTGAAACCGGGGCGGAACGAACTGTCCGTTGAGGCGACCAATACCCTGGGCACCGCCGTCCGGGACGGCCTGAGCCACTACATGGTCATGGAACCCTTTGGTGTGCAGGGCCCCGCCACAATGCAAATCAGAAAGTGAGGAACAGCATGGGATTTCCCAAGGATTTTCTCTGGGGCGGCGCAACCGCTGCCAACCAGTGTGAGGGCGCTTACCGGGAAGGGGGCCGGGGCCTTGCCAACGTGGATGTGATTCCGGCGGGGAAGGACCGCTACCCGGTGATGCTGGGCCGTCAGAAGATGCTGGCCCCCGACGGGGCCCACCGCTACCCCGCCATGCAGGGCATTGACCTGTACCACCATTATAAAGAGGACATTGCGCTGTTCGGGGAGATGGGATTCCGCTGCTACCGGATGTCCATCGCCTGGACCCGGATTTTCCCCAACGGCGACGAGGAGGAGCCCAACGAGGAGGGCCTGGCCTTTTACGAGGATCTGTTCCGGGAGTGCCGGAAGTACCACATCGAGCCGCTGGTCACCATCACCCATTTCGACTGCCCCATCCATCTGATCGAGCAGTACGGCGGGTGGAAAAACCCGAAGCTCATCGACTTTTACAGGCGTCTGGTGACGGTGCTGTTCACCCGGTTCAAGGGGCTGGTGCACTACTGGCTCACCTTCAACGAAATCAACATGATTTTGCACCTGCCCTTCATGGGGGCCGGGCTGGTGTTTGAACCGGGAGAGAACGAGACCCAGACCAAATATCTGGCGGCCCACCATGAGTTAATCGCCTCCGCCTGGGCCACCAAAATCGCCCATGAAATCGACCCTGAGAACAAGGTGGGCTGTATGCTGGCGGCGGGGATGACCTATTCCTACTCCTGCAACCCGGAGGACGTGTGGAAGGGCATGGACAAGGACCGGGAGAGCTATTTCTTCATCGACGTGCAGTCCAGGGGATACTATCCCTCCTATGCGCAGAAATTCTTCCAGCGGGAACACATTCAGCTGGAGCTGTCGCCGGAGGACCAGCGGGTGATGCGGGAGAACACGGTGGACTTTATCTCCCTGTCCTACTACTCCTCCCGCTGTGCCAGCGCAGACCCCTCCATTGACACCACGGCGGGCAACGCCTTTGCCACGGTGCGCAACCCCTACCTGAAAACCAGTGAGTGGGGCTGGCAAATCGACCCGCTGGGGCTGCGCATCACCCTGAACAGCCTCTATGACCGGTATCAAAAGCCCCTGTTCATCGTGGAGAACGGGCTGGGGGCTGCCGACACCCCCGACGAAAACGGCTATGTGGAGGACGACTACCGCATCTCCTACCTGCGGGAGCATATCAGGGCCATGAAGGACACCATTGAGCTGGACGGCGTGGAGCTGTTGGGGTATACTACATGGGGGCCCATCGACCTGGTTTCCGCCTCCACCGGCGAGATGAAAAAGCGCTACGGCTTTATCTATGTGGATTTGGACGATGAGGGGAACGGCACCCTGCGCCGGACGAAGAAGAAATCCTTTGACTGGTACAAAAAAGTGATTGCCAGCAACGGGGAAGATTTGGACTGACCCCTGCACCGGGGGCAAACGAAACGGCGGTCTGCGTCCATGCTGCGCATATCTGTCCGCCGCCGCACCTGTGAATCACGGACGCAGATGTCCGCTCAAATAATACAACATTATCATGCACGATTATGCAAGGAGACAATTCTAATGAAACAGTTTACCTATGTGATCACCGACCCTCTGGGCATCCACGCCCGTCCCGCCGGACTGCTGGCCAAGCAGGCCAAGAGCTATGCCCCCACCGTCGTCACCATCTCCAAGGGCGGCCAGACCGTCAAGGCAGGGCAGCTGATGAAGCTGATGAGTCTGGGGGTCAAGGGCGGCGATGAAATCACCGTCTCCGCCGACGGCGGCGATGAGGATACCGCCCTCGCCGGAAGGAAGGCATTTCTGGAAGCCAATCTCTGAACGAATGGGGCGGGCGCACAGGAACGATGCGCCAGTCCTTCACCAAAAAGCAACCCGATGGGAGGGAACCATATGATTTTAATGCAGGGTAAGTGCGTGCCCAAAGGCGTGACCAGCGGGCCGCTGTACTTTTTCCGGCGCAGCAGCGGCGAGGTCACACAGCGCACGGTAGCGGACATCGAGGGCGAAAAGGCCCGTCTGGAGCGGGCCCAGGCCCAGTCTGTGGAGCAGCTGGAGGCGCTGGCGGAAAAGTGCCGGGCGGAGTCCGGCGACGAATCCGCCGTCCTCTTTGAGACCCACGCCATGTTCGTGGAGGACGAGGACTATGTGGACTGCATCCTCTCCGCGCTGGAGGAGGAGCATTGCAATGTGGAGTACGCCGTCCGGCAGGCGGGGGAGCAGTTTGCCGCCATGTTCGCCGCCATGGACGACGAGTATATGCAGGCCAGGGCCGCCGACATCAGGGACGTCACCCGGCGCATCCTGAACAACCTCATGGGCATTGTGGAGGGCGGCATTGACTCGGAGGAGCCGGTCATTCTGGCCGCCGACGACCTGGCCCCCTCGGAGACCCTCCAGCTGGACAAGAGCAAAATCCTCGGCTTTATCACCCAGGGCGGCTCCGGCAACAGCCACACGGCGATTCTGGCCCGGACCATGGGCATCCCCGCCATCTGCGGCCTGGGGGACGCCCTGAAGCAGGGCTATGAGGGCCGGACGGCCTACATCGACGGCGAGACGGGCAAGGTCTGCCTGGAGCCGGACGAGCTGACCCTCCAGTCCTTCCGGGAGAAGCTGGCCAAACAGGAGCAGATGCGGGAGCTGATGCAGACCATGCGGGGTCAGGAGGACGTGACCCTGGACGGGCGGCACATCAAGGTCTACTGCAACATCGGCTCTCCGGAGGATGTCAGCGCCGTCCTTGCCAATGACGGCCAGGGCATCGGCCTGTTCCGCTCCGAGTTCCTGTACCTGGCCGCCAGCGACTACCCCACTGAGGAGGAGCAGTTCCAGGCGTACAAGTCCGTGGCCGAGGCCATAGGCGGCAAGCGGGTCATCATCCGCACCCTGGACATCGGCGCGGATAAACAGGTGGACTATTTCCACCTGACGAAGGAGGAGAACCCCGCCATGGGCCTCCGGGCCATCCGCATCTGCCTGAACCGGCCGGAGGTGTTCCGCACTCAGCTGCGGGCGCTGTACCGGGCCTCTGCCTACGGCAAGGTGGCCATCATGTTCCCCATGATCACCTCCGTCTGGGAGGTGAAGGAGTGCAAACGGGCCTGCAAGAGCGTCATGGCGGAGCTGACGAAGGAGGGCATCCCCTTCAACCCTGAGACCGAGATTGGTATCATGGTGGAGACCCCCGCATCTGTCTTCATGGCCCGGGACCTTGCGAAGCTGGTGGACTTTTTCTCCGTGGGCACCAACGACCTGACCCAGTACACCCTGGCCTGCGACCGGCAGTGCAACGACCTGGGCAAGTTCTTCGACCCTCATCACCCCGCCATCCTGCGGGCGCTGAAAATGGCCGCCGACGCCGCCCATGCAGAGGGCATCTGGATTGGAATCTGCGGCGAGTTGGGGGCGGACCTCTCCCTGCTGCCCACCTTCCTGGCCATGGGCATTGACGAGCTCAGCGTCTCCCCCGCCAGCGTGCTGCCCCTCCGGGCGGCCATCCGCAGGAGCATTGCCCAGACCTGCACCCTGGAACTGCTGGAGGGATGACAGCGCCATTCGCCAGAGAAAACCAAATCATCCGTCGGCCGATTTCGGCCTGAAACAGGAAAGTGTGTACCGTCCCGGCCTTCGGGATGGTACACACTTTTTGACGCTTATTGATCTGCTCATAAAAGCAGGGCATTAGATTTTCCGTCTCAGCGGGCAGGCCGACTTCGTAACCCGGCCGGCCAGCTCCGGGTATCCGTGATCATTCAGATAATCTTGCAGGATTGGGATCGACTGCGTGGACTCCGGCCCTATAATCAATTCTGTCATAACATCTTCCAGCCGGATATTTGCCCGACTGCACATTTTCTGTAAGTCCACAGGGTAGTATTTTTTGATGCGCTCTTTTGCAATGTGATAGCGCGGTTTCACATCGAAAAAGCCCTGTTCAAAGGGAGAAATCACAAGCCTTACTTCCTTCTCGCTGGCAAACGAGGGATGCTTGAACGCCGCGGACGCAGTCCACGCATGATTCAATGTTTCCCGTATTCCGGGTGTCATCCGAAGCGGAAACTGATTCTGCCGGATGAGCTCATACAGGGTATCCACGAGTTCATGTTCACTCACATCATCCTGGTAAAAAACGGACTGTAGGGAAAGGGGCTCTACCGTCATTTTTTGCAGCAAACTTTCTCTGAACGCGATACAGACGCCCCGGCCCCTGTTCGCGTAGCGTTCCCATTGCGCGGCATCGTCCCGATAGCAGGAAAAACAGGCGGCATAGGCGGAATAAACGAACTCTTTTTCCTTTTCCTCGGAAAAGACCTTCACAGTCCACTTCGCCCTTTCCATATCGCCTTCCGCCTGGAACCGCTCCAATACCGCTTTGCACAGGCCGCTCATGAACAGCAGCATTTCCGAGGCGTCATTCATATTCAGAACGTTGTTCAGCCGCAGCTCTGAATTGCTCAGTATCCCGTCCAGAGCGGAAAAATCTGTGTAATGATAGAGAATGTTTTCCTCGTTTTCCATGAAGCACACCTCCTGTTGATGCGATGTCTGCGCAGCCCTTGTATGCTGCCTTTCCCGCCATTTCTGAGTTTGCCCTGATTTCATGTGCCGGAGTTTCTTTCGTTCATCCAATCCAAAATCGTCTCCACCGTCTGCGCCCACTGCTCCTCCTGGGTGATACTTGCGGTGCCGTCTCCGTCCTGGGCCCCGTAGCAGCCGAACCCGGCGTGATTGCCGCCGTCAATGCAAATCTCGGTGTAGTCCTCGGCATACTGCCGCCCGGTCTCCAGCTTCTCCATGCTCAGCACACCGTCCTCGCTGCCGTAGATGGCCAGCGCGGGAAGGCCGTCCAGGGACTCCGTAGCATACGCCGCCAGGAGCACCACGCCGTCCAATTCCTTCGTACGCCCCGCGGCATAGGACGCGGCCATGGCCCCGCCCAGGGAGTGGCCGGAGACGTACCAGCTCTCATAGGAGTACGCCGACAGAATCTCATCTGCCCGGTTCATGCCGAAAATTGCCATGTTGTACGGCATCTCCAGCAGGAAGCAGTCCACGCCGTTTTCCGCAAGCTCCATCATGATAGGCGCATAAGCTGTATATTCCACCTTTGCGCCGGGGTAGAAAATCAGGGCCGTGTCCGTTCCGCTGCCGTCGAAGAACAGCCCGTCGCTGATTTCCGTCACCTGTACGGTATCTGTGCTTTGCAGATACTGCTCAGTGTCTGCATGGTAATAGTCGCTGCCGTACCAGATAATCACCACCGCAAACAGAATACACAGCTCCGCGGCCAGGTTGACGAGCTGTTCGATCCAGTTGGCTTTCTTGCTTGAGGAATCCAGCTTTGCGCCGAGGACACCCATGACCACAAACCCGGCCAGGGCGATCAGAAACAGAATGTTACATGGGAAGGACGAGACATTTTTCTAAAGCGCCGACAGCGATGGTCGGTTGATGAACAGTGAAACAACCATCAGGACAAACCCGGCCGGCATCAGGAAGCGAAACTGTCGGAACAGGATGGGAACATCCTTATGGGCGATGGCGAGGATGAGCTTCCACAGCACCTTCCCGACCCCGGCCAGCACACATAGGACCGCGCCAACCATGAATACGGCGGACTGATAAACCTGCCCGATCAAAATCATAGAGGCGCTGAAGCACAGCACCGGCAGCGCATCAACGACTGCCATACCTACGGAGGCTTCTAAAACGTTATCATTTTCTTTGTTCATAGTGCTACCTGATTTCTATAAAATACAAATTGAAGTGGAAACGTCCCGCAAATGCTCAAAAAAGTGAGGCTGTTTCAAGGACGTCACCTGAGAAAGCTGCGTAAGGACTGATCCGGAACGTCCGGCAAAATCTCATGCAGATGCTCCAGCAGCCGAAAAAAAGATTCCTCCGGTTGGCGCTGATAGACAGTATCGGTGAACGCCGTACCGAAGAATTTCTCCGGCGTGGAATACTCCGCCACTCCCCAGCCGTATTCGTTTCCGCGGCGGTCCTTCATGTAGACAAAGTTGCTGATGACCACATAGCCCTGGGCCTGCAGGCGGTTCATGGAGGTGTCAAAGCCGGTGGTGCCGCCCTTTCTGTAGTTGCCCTCCCGTTTCAGCGTTTTGGACAGCACCGGCGCATAAGCGTCCACCAAATCAAAAAGCTGCCTGTCCCTGTAGGAGGCCAGCCCGTCCTCAAACCGTGCATCGAAGTCATACCCGTCCCTGCGGTAGTTGGCGAAGTCCGGGAACCACTCTGCGCTGATGAAGGCCGCCTTCTTCTCGAAAAATTTCCCGTAGGCGCAGCCCGCCTTCTGAATGACCGGCCCCTTCCATTCCCACACGCCCGGCTCATCGGAAAACCATGCGGAGGGTGCAGCGTGTTCCTCCACGGAGAAACCGGGGAGCGTGTTGCGGAAGAAAGGCAAAACACCAATCTCCCGAACCGCATCGATCAGGTCCTGCTTCGTCTCTATTGTAAAATCCAGTTTTTCAGCCAAATCGTTTTCCTCCCTCCATGGTAGTCCCGGCTCATGGTGCGGCCTCCCATCTGCCGGGATGCAAATCACATTCCGCCCCGTGTGCGTTCAAAACGCCGATGGCCTGAAGATAGGAATAGATGATGGTGGAGCCGACGAACTTCATGCCCCGTTTTTTCAAATCCTGCGACACAGTATCCGAGAGCGGCGAGGTGGTGCGGATGTGGTAATCCTCCACAATGGTTTCGCCGTTGGTGAAGCCCCAGATATACGCATCGAAGGAGCCAAATTCCTGCTGAATTGTCTTAAAAATGATGCTGTTATTGACCGCTGCCATGATTTTGCGCCGGTTGCGGACAATACCGGGGTTATTCATCAGTTCCGCCCGCTTTGCCTCATCGTAAGCACAGACTTCGTCGATGTCGAACCCGTCAAATGCGGCACGAAAGTTCTCACGCTTGTTCAGGATACACTCCCAGGACAAGCCCGCCTGAAAGGATTCCAAAATGAAAAGTTCATAGAGTTTTTGGTCGGAATGTTCCGGCACACCCCACTCTTCATCGTGATAGCGGATGTAGCGTGGATTTTTCAGATTCACATAGGAACAGCGATGTTCAATATCTTTCACGCCTTATGCCCTCCGATTTGCGCATTCCGGTCTTTTCCGGCGGTACGTTCCTCCGGATTCATGCCTTTCAGAAGAACGTCCCTCCCGTTGGCTCTGATGTGGTTCAAACTACCCGCCCAGTTCATTCTCTGTCATGCTCCGCCGCCTCCTGCATTGGCCGGTATTCCACGTATTGACAGGTGCTCTGCCCGCTTCTCTTTTGCATACAGGCATAGACCTGATCCCGCAGCGCTTCCTTCTGCGTCCGGGGCGGGAGGCTGGCGTCCGCATAAAACGGGCCGTCCAGATACACGGTGGCCCTCGGCTTCTCTGAAAACCTGCGGCGTTGGTAGGTTGTGGTCATGCAAAAGGCCGGCACCTTGTTTTTGACGGCGTAATCGAAGGATGTGGCAGGGTACGGCCTGATCTGGGTGCAGTACGGCCAGACGTGCTGCTCCGGATAAATCATGACGCAGTTGTGCTCCTGCAATCGCTGGCGGACAGCGCCGAGAAATTCTTTCATTTGCCTGTAGTTATTTGGAATCGGCAGCGCCCCCATCCACGGCAGCAGAGCGCCAATCACCGGAATCCCCAGGTTGGCGGGGCTTGCTATCGTATAACAACGCTTCGGGTTACAAACAAGAGCGGGGACAAACACATCTCCAATAGGCTGTGTATGATTTCCATAGACGACTGCGCCGGTATTGCGATAGTCCTTCATGTCAACCGCCCTGACGATTTTCAGGGAGAGGGCAATCTTCCCGTAGATCAGGGCAAACAGATAGCCGACGACATATAAAATTGGCCGGGCCAGTCTGGCCCCTTTGCTCTCCCGTATCCAGACGTAATTGTCGGGCAAAGTATGGTTCTGGTCGGAGCTTTCCACGAAATCGTCCTGGAAGGTCCTGTAATATCTGATGCGCTTTTTAGATGACACTGTCCGTTTTCATCTCTCTGTCTATCAGGATTTTTATCATTTTTTGCAGCTGACTTCCATGATGCCGCCCCGCTGCCTGCACAGTTAGTTTGCGGATTGCTGCTTCCAGTATATCATCTCAGGCCGCAAATCACAAGAACTCAACTTTAAAAGGCTGGAATTTTCAAATCCCTTGCGCCAAATCGCAATCTGTCCAAATACGGAGCGGCATATTCCGCACAAATCATGTGCAAAATATGCCGCTCCAATTGTTTCAGCGATTATATCAAAAGATTCTGAGCGTTATGGTATTCAGAATGCGGAGAGGAACGCATCAAAATGTGATGTCCACCTCTGCCGCCAGGCCGCTCTCCGCGGCAACCTTCACATGGACATTCCCTTTGCAGGCAGTCTTGCGCAGAAGCAGGAGGGCCCGCCCGTTCCAGGTGTCGGCCACGCCGTCGATATAGTTATAATCCGGTTTGGGATTCCCGCTGCCGAAGCCCGCCAGCACAGCGTCGCCCGACACCTCAGCGGTCAGCTTCCTATCTGCGCCGGTGACGAGGACGCCGCTGCTGTCCACCAGGCAGCCTTGGAGGAAAATCAGTTCGCCTTTTATCTCCTCCTGAGAGAGGGCCAGCCCTGCCGGTTCCCCGGCGGTGGTCAGCTCCGTCCGGGCGACTTCTGTTCCGCCCCGGTAGAGAACGGCGGTCACGGTTCCGGCTTCGTAGACCGTCTCGAACAGGGTACGATACTCCGCCGCAGGCCCGCTGGGCTTTTTGCCAACCGACTTTCCGTTGACCAGCAGCTCCACCTCGTCGCCGGGGGCGTAGACCTCCACCACAACAGGTTTGCCCTCGCAGCCCTTCCACGTCCAGGAGGAAAGGCTGTCGCTGATGACCCACGGGGTCTTGATGAGGAACGCCCCGTAGTGGTTGGGGTCCTGTACAGCGATGTAAGGTTCTTTCCGCAGGCCGAACACGCACGCCCGGTAGTAGGAGGCCGGACGGCGGAACCCGGTGATGTCCAAATCGCCGCAGTAGGCTAATTGCGCCGGGAACTGCGCACCAAAGCCGCCGTCGCCCCAGCGGTAGGCGGGGATGCCCACACCGGCCTCGCCGATGTAGTCCCAGCCGGTCCAGGTGAAGTCCCCGATGACGTTGGGACAGTTTGCAATGGCGGCCCAGTTCCGGGCGATTTGAGGCGGATAAGTTTCGCTGCCCACGATGACCCGGTCGGGATACCGCGCTTTGTCCGGCTCATACCGGGCGGTCATGTAGTTGTAGCCGATGACGTCCAGCGGCGACCCGGCCATTTCCAGCCGCTCCGAAACCGCCCGATGGACAACGATGTCGTCCAAACGGCTGTCCATCACGGTCATGAAGTCGTTAACGTTGCCGCCGGCTTCGCCCTGCGCTCCCCCGGAGTCCCGCATCAGGTCGGCCATGATCTCCCCGACCCGGTCTCCACAGGCGAACACACCGTTGATGCCCGCCGTGGTGTAGCGGGTGGGGTCCAGCTCCTTCACCTTTTGGCACAGCCGGGCGCACACCTGCGCCCCGTGGACGGTGCCGATTTCGGGAATCTCATTGCCAACGGAGTAGAGTACGACGCAGGGGTGGTTGCGGTCCCGCCGGATCATTGCGGTCAGATCCTGCTTCCACTGTTCCCGGAAGGAGAGGGCGTAGTCCAAATCGGACTTGGCACGATCCCACATATCGGAAAACTCGTCCATGACGTACAGGCCCACCTGGTCGCAGGCCCGGAGCATGGCCGGGGCCATGGGCTGGTGCGCGGAGCGGATGGCGTTGAAGCCCGCCTCCTTCAGCAGCCTGGCCTGGCGAAGATGGAACGCCTCAAAGGTGGCGGCCCCCAGCAGGCCGGAGTCGTGGTGGACACAGGCCCCCCGCAGCTTCACCGCTTTGCCGTTGACCCGGAGGCCCCGTTTGGCGTCCAGCGCCAGGGCGCGGATGCCGAAGGAACCGGCCTCGGCGTCCAGAACGGTGTCCCCGTCCGCCAGTGTGATTTCATAGGTGTACAGCGCCGGCGTCTCGTCCGACCAGAGCCGGGGCTGCGCCACGACGATGCGCTGGGAGACGGTGCGTTCCTCCCCGCCCAGCAGGGTCAGCACGGACTGACATTTGGACACTTCTTCGCCAGATGGGGCCCGCAGCACGGTCTCCATAGTCAGGTGTTGGGGGGCGTGCCGGCGGCTGCGCAGCTCGGCGGAAACCCGCAGGGCGGCATATTCGCTGTCCGCTGTCTCAGTGACCACCTGCACCCCCTCCGGCACCAGATACACCAGTTCTGACTCCAGCAGGTACACGTCCCGGTAGATGCCGCTGCCGGAGTACCAGCGGCTGTTGGTCATGTTGCAGTTGCGCACCTGAACGCGGATCTCGTTCTCCGCCCCGTAGGTGACCAGGTCGTTCAGCGGCACATAGAAGGTGGAGTAGCCGAAGTTGTTCTTCCCCGCCAGCTGGCCGTTGACGTAGACCATGGCGTTGCTGTAAACGCCTTCAAACTGCAGCATCAGGAGTTTGTTTTTCTTTTCCTCCGGAACGAACAGATTCTTCACATAGGCGTACACACCGCCGTCCCGGAAGCCGGTGCTGCCTCCGTTGGGGCTGTCCCCATAGGCCCGCCGCTCCAGCATGGCGTCGTGGGGGAGGGTGACCTTCCGCGCCTCCTGGGGGATACCCCACACCAGGGCGAAGGAATCTTTGTCCTCCCAGTACAGCCAGTTTTCGTTCCATTTTTGCGCGTTCATAACCTCATTCCTTTCGTTGCCCCTGCGCTGTGCGAGGCGGGATTCTGTTAAGACGGATGCAGCTTGCCTTCCCGATGAACCGCCCAACTGCGGGCGGGATACTCAGCTGCGCACCACCGTGACCTGTTTTCCACGCGCGGCAAGCTCTGCTGTATCCACCCGGCAGGCGATGCCGTCCCCACAATGGACGCTCAGCCGAATTTCCTCCCCGTCTTCCTCCACGCCCACGATAATATCGCCGCTGGCGGAGCGGTAAGAGCAGGTAAATGCGTGGATGCTCTCCGGCAGATAGGGCCGGATGGTGACGGCGGCGAAGCCGGGCTGTTCGGGCCGGATGCCTGCAATGCCGTTGTAATACCACTCGATGATGTGTCCCATCATGTCGTGGCAGTGGCTGCGGGGATTATTCTCCCAGTATTCGCCCAGGGTTGTTTCTCCGTCCAGGATAAAGGCGTAATAGCTGGGGTGTTCCTCTTTCAGGATATACCGGCAGATCAGGTCGTTCATGCCGTTCCGGCTGGCCATCTGAATCACATAGGGCAACCCCACCTCGCCGCAGATGAAGGAGCCGTCCCGCTCCAGGGTGTACCGCAGGGCCCTGACCACATCCTCCTTCTTCTCCTCCGGGGTCATGCCCCAGAACAGGGGCAGCGCCTGTGCCGCCTGAGTCAGGAACAGCCGGTCGGGATGGTCCCAGCACCTGTAGCAGTAACCGCCCAGTTCCTCGTTCCACACCAGCAGCTTTTCGTTGTAATTCTCCCTGACCTGTTGGGCGTACTGCTCCAGCGCGGCCTGGTCATCGGGCTTACCCAGCAGCGCCGCGAACTTTGCCAGAGTGACTGCATCCGCATAGAGGAAGGCGGTCTCGATGTTTTCCCGTGCCAGTTCGTTGCGGGGGTTGCCCCAGTCGCCCAGACCGTAGTTGATAAAGCCCTCCTCATTGACACGGGATTTCAGATGCCCCAGGTAGCGCATCCCCATCTCATAGTTGTCCGC
>JAJQBL010000013.1 GCA_021203325.1 Clostridiales bacterium
TTGTTGGCGATCAGCCGGTTCAGGCCCTCCAGCATCCAGAGGAAGATACCCTCCTGCTCGGACACCAGCTTCTCTACCAAGAAGGGATCATCCTTCCGTCCGGCGGGCTTGTCCTTTGTGGTCAGGACGATTTGGCGGCGGAAGAAGCCATCCGTTCGGTCATGGAGCGCTGTCAGGGCTCCATTTCCGAAGCACAGAAAGCGGGCATAGATTTGGACTTGTTGGCTCTGGACGCCTTTGCGCTCCACATCCATCTTGCACTCGGAGGTGACGATGGATTTGATGTGGTTCGTCTTGGGCAGAGCGTTCATATCCATATCGTCGTCCACCATTAACAGCTTGCTTTCCAGATCAGCACGGGCGAAGCGGTTCGTCTCCACCTTCTGGATGCTGGTTGTGCTCATGCTGCTGCCGAAGATAGCATTCATCACCAGCCCAATGCGGCTCTTGCCCTCACCGCCCTTGCCGATAAGCATGAGCATCTTCTGCCCCTTGGTGGTGGGCAGCAGACAATAGCCTAGGTACTCCTGTACGGTGGGGATATCCTCATGATACAGGAGCTCGGACAGGAATTGCAGCCACCTTGTGGGCGCTGGGGCATCCGGTACATACCCGACAGCCAACCGGTTCATGCAGAACTCCTTGTCCTCGGTAAACGTGCCGTCCATGTGATAGGTGCCGTTGGCTACATGGATACGGTCTGTTTGCAGAGGCATCGGCTCCGAGTACGCCGCCATTTTCAGAGCGTTGAACAGGTGATCTACCTTCCGGGCGACCCCGGTATCCAGGTATTCATTGATCTCATAGAAGATGTCCCGCTTGATGCGGCTCTCATCTGTCACCAGACCGTCCACGGTATAGAAGTGATCGTGGATGCAGCGCATGGGGAAGCTCTCCAGGAAGCAGTAACAAAACAGCGGTTCGATGATGTGCTTGTTCTTGTCCACCCATTCGGGTGCGTCTAGCAACTCAGGCATAGTGCGAAATCCCTCCTCTCTCTGCCGCAAGGAGCGGCGTCTTGAAAACGTTTCTGCCCAAATTTCCCTTCAAAGGGTTGATTTTATGGCCATTTTCGGGTATACTGTGTTTGGTTAAATTTGAGAACGGCTGCCCTCCATCTGCGCCAACAGATGGGATAAGGGCGGTCGTTTTATCATTTGTTCCCATCGACATACTCACCTCCCGGAATCTGGAACCCGTAGAACTTCTGTTTGAAATACTGGATAGGGCATTTCCTGCCTCTGCCCTCGCCGTTCCCTAGGTGTATGCAGTCTTGTACAGTGAGTAAACCTGCCGGTTCGGCATCCCGTCCAGATTCCGTATATCATAAAAGTTCATTATTGCGGACCGCTAGGAAAAACAGGACAAATAAAAAGAGCGCTGTCTGGCTTGTTCGATGACAAATCAGATAGCGCTCTTTCATTGCGAATCAGAATAAAAAAATGTGGGAAGAAACTGCGCTAACACAGCGCTTACTGCGAAAGTGTGCCCTAAAAACCGCTTTGATGATGGAAATACTGGTTAAATCTTTTGAAATCAAGTTGGAACGTAATGGTGTCATAGACGCCGCCGCGGACGGCGCGATTGCTGACAATGCGATTGCACTCCGCAAAGCCCAGTGCCTCGGCGACATGAATCATGCGGAGATTGCCCGACCATGTTTGCAAATAGAGTTCCCGGATGCCGGCGTCCAGATGGTATTGAATCAACGCGGCCAGGATTTGCCTGCCCAGCCCTCTGTTCCAATAGCTGCTTTCGCAGATGTCAATGCCCAGCGCGTTGTGTTTGCCGTCCTTTACCCAGCGGTAATCCGAGTCAATGCAATAGGTATTCACCCGGCCGATATGGACACCATCGGCATCTGCCTCAAACTGCCAGCGGTGTTCGCTGTCCGGTTTCGCCGCAGCTTCCCGGACAAGCTCCAACAGCTCCGCCCGGCAGATTTGGGGGTCGATTGGCGCCATCGGCTCGTCCGGCGCGTCCCAGTCCCCCCAGGCCGTTTCCTCCGTCAGCCAGCGGATGCGGTCGGGAATATCGCGCTCCGTCAGGTCACGGAGGGCAATGCGTTTGTAGGTATAGGTGAACATCGGGGGTTATTCCCACTCAATCGTCGCCGGCGGCTTTGACGTAATATCATACACAATCCGGTTAATATGCTTCACCTCATTGACGATTCTTACCGAAACGGTATCCAGCACCTCATAGGGAATCCTGGCCCAGTCGGCGGTCATGAAGTCGCTGGTGGTGACCCCCCGCAGGGCCAGCGTGTAATCATAGGTACGCCCATCGCCCATGACGCCCACGGAATGGGTGTCCGTCAGCACGGCGAAATACTGGTCGATCTGGCTGTCCAGCCCGGCCCTGGCGATCTCCTCCCGGAAGATGGCGTCGGCCTCCCGGAGCGCGTCCGCCTTCTCCCTGGTGATGTCGCCAATGATGCGGATGCCCAGCCCCGGCCCGGGGAAGGGCTGGCGGTTCACCAGATAATCCGGCAGGCCCAGCTCCCGGCCCAGCTGCCGCACCTCATCCTTGAAGAGCATCCGCAGCGGCTCGATGATCTCCTTGAAGTCCACATAGTCCGGCAGGCCGCCCACGTTGTGGTGGCTCTTGATGACGGCGGCGTCACCCTTGCCGGACTCGATGACGTCGGGGTAAATCGTCCCCTGCACCAGGTAGTCCACAGAGCCGATTTGCTTCCCCACCTGCTCAAAGACCCGGATGAACTGCTCCCCAATAATTTTCCGCTTCTGCTCCGGGTCGGTCACCCCTGCCAGCTCCCGGAGGAACCGCTCCTCCTCGTTCATGCGAATCAGGTGGATATTCCACTTGGCGAAGGCGGCCTCCACCTCGTCCCCTTCGTTCTTCCGCATCAGGCCGTGGTCCACAAAGACGCAGGTCAGCTGGTCGCCCACAGCCTCCGCCAGCAGGGCCACCGCCACGGAGGAGTCCACGCCGCCGGAGAGGGCCAGCAGCACCTTGCCGTCCCCCACCTTTTCCCGGACAGAGGCGATGGCGGTTTTGCAGTAATCCCCCATGGTCCAGTCGCCTTTGGCGTGGCAGACCTCATACAGGAAGTTGTGCAGCATCTGGGAGCCGTTCTCCGTATGGTTGACCTCCGGGTGGAACTGGACGCCGTAAAAGCCCCGCTCCTCGTCCGCAATGGCCACGTTGGGGCAGGCGGCGGAGTGGGCCACCAGCCGGAAGCCCTCCGGCACCTTCGTCATATAGTCGCTGTGGCTCATCCAGGAGATGCCTTCGGCGGGCAGACCCCGGAACAGCTTGCAATCATTGTCATAGTAAGTGGCGGTCTTGCCGTACTCCCGGGCGGAATCGTCCTGGGCAGGCACCACCTGTCCCCCCAGCTCCTGGGCCATCAGCTGGCACCCGTAGCAGATGCCCAGCACAGGTACGCCCCAGGTGAAGATCGCCGGGTCCACCCTGGGCGCATCCTCCAGGTAGACGCTGTTGGGGCCGCCGGTAAAGATGATGCCGATGGGATTCATCGCCCTGACGGTCTCAAGGGGGGTTGTATAAGGAATCACTTCGCAATAGACCTGACATTCCCGGACGCGGCGGGCAATCAGCTGATTGTACTGCCCTCCAAAGTCCAGAACGACCACCATCTGGTGTGCCATAACAAAACCTCCTGTGTCAGCGGGCGCCATGCGCCCGCATTTACTATTTTATTATTCTACCTGATTCCCATGGAATTGTCAAATTGTTATCCGCCGTCCCGCCGGAAAGCGTCCATACCGTCTGCGGTGTGGAGCACTGCGGGGATGGACGAGCGCAGAATGGTGGAGATGTACAGCACGGCCTGCTCCGGCGCCAGCTTGATTTCGTTCTCAACCCATTCCACCATCAGCCCGGCCACGGCCTCTGCATAGAAATGGCTCTGGTAGTGAAGAAATTCCTCGGACAGGGAGAGGCGGTTCCGCTCCGCCACCGTATCAATGCTTCGCCGGAAGATGCTCACAAAGCCCAGAAAGAAGAAGTCCTTCAACCGGTCCCGGCCCGCGTTGTGGCAGATGTTCCGCAGAACGGTCCCGTTCTGCTGCATATAGTCCATGACGAACTGAATCGCCTCCTCGTACTCCGTCAGCAGGTCATACTGCCGGATCACCTCAATGGCCTCCTGCTCCAGCATCCACCGGAGCAGGTCGTACAGGTCCTGAAAGTGGTAATAAAAGGTTTTCCGGTTCAGGCCGCAGGCCGTCACCAGCTGGCTCACCGTGATTTTTGTCAGCGGCTTTTGCTGCAGCAGTTCCTTCAGCGTCTCGGCAAAGCGTTGCTTTGTCTGCCCGGATTTATCCTCCTGTTTCATGCCATGCACCCCCCTGCCGTTATTATACATAGGTTTTACATCCGCTGCAACAGGAAAATGGGACAGCTGTCCGGAAGGAAAGGCATTTCCATGTGCAAAGCTTACCCAAAGTGGGGGATTTGACCGTTTTCTTTTGCGAAACACGGATTTATAATGGAGGCAGACAGAGGAGGGGTGTTCTATGCCTCAAATGCAATATCAATACAGGATTCAGGTGCAAACCCCCATGGGGATGCGGAAGGGCGTTCTGGAGCTGACCCTGGGTGGCCCGGCCCTCACCGGCGTCCTGACCGTGATGGGCAGACGGGAACCGGTGGAGAGCGTTCTGAACCGGGACGGCTCCTGTACCATCTATGGCAGGCTGCGGGCCATGTCCAGGGAGTTCATCTTTTCCGCCGTGGGCCGGGTGGACTGCCAGGGGCTTGCCCTGACGGTGACCAGCGGCCGCAGTACCTTCCAGGTGACGGGAATCGCCTGCCCCAGGACGGAGGGGGGAACGGCATGAGGGCCTTCTACCGGGGGATTGTCAACAATCCCAAAAAAATCATGGCGCTCTTCTTGATTGTCACTGTGATCTGCTTCTTCCTGACAGACGATGTAGGGGTCAACTACGACCTGTCAAAGTATCTGCCGGAGGGCACCGCCTCCACCATCTCCCTGGAGGTGATGGAGGAGGAGTTTTCCGGGGGCATCCCCAACGCCAGGGTGATGGTGCCGGATGTGACCATCCCGGAGGCCCTAGCCCTGAAGGAGGAGATCGCGGACTGTGAGGGCGTCCTCAGCGTCACCTGGCTGGACGACGTGGTGGACATTGTGCAGCCCATTGAGACGCTGGACGCCGACACGGTGGAGACCTACTATCAGGACAGCGCCGCCCTGTTCAGCGTCACCCTGGATGAGGAACATCTGGTGGCGGCGGTGAACGCCATCCGCGAGGTCATCGGGGAGGACGGCGCCATGACCGGCGACGGCGTCTCCACCGCCCTGTCCACCAGCAGCACAGAGTCCGAGGTGGCCATGATCACGGTGGTGGGCGTGGCCTTCGCCCTCTTTATCCTGATGCTGACCACCACCTCCTGGCTGGAGCCGGTGGTGGTGCTGCTGGGGATGCTGGTGGCGGTGGTCATCAACATGGGGACAAACCTGATGTTCGGGGAAGTCTCCTTCGCCTCCAACGCGGCGGGGCCGGTGCTGCAAATGGCGGTGTCGCTGGACTATTCCGTGTTCCTGATTCACCGGTACGAGGAGTGCCGGCTGGAGCAGCCGGACAGGAAGGAGGCCATGGTGGAGGCCCTTTGCAGGTCCACCACCTCCATCCTCTCCAGCGGGCTGACCACGGTGCTGGGCTTTGTGGCCCTGGTGTTTATGAAGTTTCAGCTGGGGCCGGACCTGGGGCTGGTGCTGGCAAAAGGGGTAGCCATCAGCCTGGTCACCGTATTCCTGTTCATGCCGGTGTTCATCCTGGCCACCGGCAAGTGGCTGGATAAGCTCCGCCACCGCAGCCTGATGCCGGACTTCCACGGCTTTGGCCGGGCGGTAACCCGTATTATGATACCGATGGTGGTGGTGTTCCTGGTGGTGATGGCCCCCAGCTTCCTGGCCGCCAACGCCAATTCCTACTACTATGGCTCCTCCCACATCTTCGGGGAGGACACGGAATACGGTCAGGATACCGCCGCCATCGAGGCGGTGTTCGGCAAGAGCGACACCTATGTCCTGCTGGTGCCCACCGGCGACCTGGCCACCCAGCGGGAACTGAGCGACGCCCTCCACGACATTCCGGAGGTCAAGAGCATCCTGTCCTATGTGGACACGGTGGGCCAGGAGATTCCGGAGGCGTATCTGGACGAGGCGACGCTGTCCCAGCTGGTGTCGGACGACTACAGCCGCATGGTGCTGACGGTGGAGGCCGACTACGAGGGGGAGGCCACCTTCGCCCTGGTAGAGACCATCCGGGAGACCGCCCAGCGCTACTACCCCGACAGCTACTACCTGACGGGGGAGGGCGTGGTGGCCTGCGACCTGAAAACCAGCATCACCGCCGACCTGCTGCGGGTGAACCTGCTGGCCATTGTGGCCATCTTCCTGGTGCTGCTGCTGACCATGAAGTCCATCTCCCTGCCGGTGATTCTGGTGCTAACCATTGAGACGGCCATCTGGATCAATCAGGCGGTGCCCTACTTCACCGATTCCACGGTGTTCTATGTCTCCAACCTGATTATCAGCAGCATCCAGCTGGGGGCCACGGTGGACTACGCCATCCTACTCACCGACCGCTACATGGGGTACCGCCGGGAGATGGGGAAGAAACAGGCTTTGCAGGAGGCCATCTCCGCGGTGACGGTCTCCATGCTGACCTCCGGCATCGTGCTGGCGGTGATCGGCTTTATGATGGGGGCCGTCTCCAGCCACGGCATCATCGCCCAGCTGGGCACCCTCATTGGCCGGGGCAGTCTGCTGTCCCTGACGCTGGTGCTGTTTGTCCTGCCGGGGCTGCTGTACCTGCTGGACGGGCTGATTGGAAAGACCACCCTGCACGCCCGGTTTGCCCCTGCAAACGCTGAAACAAAGGAGGAATCCATATGAGAAAACTGCTGAAACGGGGTACGGCCCTGGCGCTGGCCGCGGCGCTGACGGCGGGGCTGGCCTTGCCCGCCGGGGCGGTGAGCGCCGACCCCTCCGAAAAGGAGGAAGTGGTCTACATCAACCTGGACGCATCAGGCGCAGTTCAGGAAATTTATGTGGTCAACAGCTTCTCCTCCGGGGACATCCTGGACTATGGCGACTACGTCTCTGTCAAGGCGCTGAACACCCTGGACGACATCACGCAAAGCGGGGATGAGATCACCTTCACCACCACAGCGGAAAAGGTCTACTACCAGGGGGAGCTGACGGACAAGGAGATCCCCTGGAACATCTCCGTCCGCTACTACCTGGGCGGCGTGGAACAGGACCCGTCGGAGCTGGCCGGGCAGAGCGGCGCGCTGGAGATTCAGCTCTCCATCACGGAGAATGACGCCTGCCGGGGAGACTTTTTTGACGCCTACGCCCTCCAGGTGTCCCTGACCCTGGATACGGAGAGCTGCGGCAACATCAGCGCCCCGGACGCCACCGTGGCCAGCGTGGGCAGCGAGAAGCAGCTGACCTTCACCGTCCTCCCCGGCAGCGGGCTGGAGACCTCGGTGACGGCGGACGTCACCGACTTTGAGATGGACGGCATCGCCATCAACGGCATCCGCCTGAACCTGAGCATTGAAATCGACGACGCGGAACTGCTGGAGCAGGTCACGGCGCTGATGGACGCGGCCGCACAGCTGGATGACGGCGCAGGCGAGCTGGCGGACGGCGCCTCCGACCTGGCCGACGGCACCACAGAGCTAGCAGACGGTGCTTCCGACCTGGCAGACGGTGCCTCTGACCTGGCAGACGGGGCCTCCGCGCTGGACGACGGCGCAGGTACGCTGCGTGACGGGGCCTCCGACCTGGCAGACGGGGCCTCCAGCCTGACAGAAGGGGCCGACACCGCAAAGGACGGCGCGGCCTCTGTGGCCTCCGGCGCCTCCGACCTGGCAGACGGTGCTTCCGCCCTGGCAGAGGGCGCAGATGAGGTGGCGGAAGGGGCCGCCTCCCTGGCCTCCGGCGCGGCGGCGGTGGAGAGCGGCGCATCCAGTCTGGTGGACGGCACGGCGGCCCTGCAAAGCGGCGCAGCGGAGCTGGACAGTGGAATTGCCAGTTTGCAGGCCGGGCTTGCTCAGGTGCAGGCCGGGCTGACGGAGCTGAATGGCCAGTCGGAGGCCCTGACCTCCGGCAGCGCGGCGGTGCTGGCGGCGCTGGAGCAGATTCAGACGGCCCTCAGCGGCGTGTCCGCCAGCGCGGAGGAGCTTTCCACCCTGGTGGACGCCTCCGGTGAGATCGGGCAGGCCATCAGCGACCTGGCAGACGGGGCCGCCGCCCTCCAGTCCGCCCTTGGCTATGACCAGTACAAGGCCGTCATGTCGGCGGGCGGCCTGGACATTGACACCCTGACCGCAGGCAACGAAACGGCCATCGCCTCGCTGAATGAAGAGATCGCGGAGCTGCAGAGCCTGCTGAGCACGATTTCCGGGCTGTCCGGCTATGAGGATACGGCGGCGGAGCTGGAGGAGTCCATCGCCTCCCTCCAGCAGGTGGTCACCCTCCTGAACGGCAACAACAGCGCCATCGGCGGCATGGAGTCCTATCTGGACGCAGTGTCCGCCTCCGCGGCGGAGCTGGCCCAGGGGGCGGCGGCGCTGGATACCGCCTATACGGAATTTGACGCCGCCATCGGGACCATGGTGGACACCCTCAGCGGGACGATTTCCAGCCTGTCCCAGCTGGCGGACGGCGTCAACGAGCTGGTGACCCAGTACACCGCCCTGGATGCGGGCATCCAGAGCTACACTGCGGGGGTGGCCCAGGTGGTGGCCGGGTACAGTCAGGTGATGGACGGCGTCACCGCCCTGGCCCAGGGCAGCGCGGCCCTGGTCAGCGGCACCGACACCCTGTACGCCGGGGCCAGCAGCCTCTATGACGGCTCTGCCGCCCTGACCGGCGGCGCGGACGCCCTGACGGAGGGTGCCGGCGCAGTGGCCAGCGGCGCGGGCACCCTGTCCGATGGGGCATCCTCCCTCAGCGACGGGGCGGACGCCCTGTATGAGGGCCTCTCCACACTGTATCAGGGCAGCGCGTCCCTGTACCAGGGAACGGAGGAACTGCTGGAAGGCGTCCTCACCCTGCGGGACGGCGTGGGCCAGCTGGCGGACGGGGCCGACACCCTGGCCTCCGGCGCGTCCTCCCTGTATGACGGCACCCTGACCCTCAGCAACGGGGCGGGCACCCTGTCCGATGGAGCCGGCGAGCTGTATGACGGCACCTCCACCCTGCGGGAG
Organism: Clostridiales bacterium; assembly: GCA_021203325.1. GTDB lineage: Bacteria > Bacillota > Clostridia > Oscillospirales > Oscillospiraceae > Onthomonas. The sequence continues at coordinate 9,235 of JAJQBL010000013.1, forward strand.
GAGACCGCCGACATGGATACCCAGGTCAGCGACACCATTGACGCCATGCTAGAGGAACTGAAGGGCGGCTCTGCGGAGACGGTCTCCTTCGTGTCCGAGAAGAACACCAATGTGGACTCCGTCCAGTTCGTCATCCAGACGGAGGGCATCTCCGTTCAGGCGGAAGCGGAGGCGGAGGAGACGGAGGCGGAAACGCTGAACTTCTGGCAGAAGCTGCTGCGGCTGTTCGGGCTGTATTGAGCTTTTTTCAAACAAGATGTACCGGTGCGGGTTCTTTGGCCCGCACCGGTTTTTGTGCAGGGCTTACCGGCGGGAGGCCCGCCTCCCGCCAAACAGTGTGACGCACCCCGTAACGATCAGGTACACGCCGAAGCACCCCCGCAGCAGCCCCGGCTCTGTCACCGCAGCCAGCAGGGACCCGCCGACGGCGGCGATGCAGCCCCAGACGCCGCCGGTCAGGGCGGCCCGCCGGTCAATGGCCCCACGCCTCAGGTGCGTCGGCAGGGACGCCCCCGCGGTGGGCAGGAAGTAGAGCAGGTTGATTCCCTGGGCGGTCTGCTGGGAAAAGCCGGCCAAAAAGGTCAGGTACAACAGGAGCAGCGTTCCCCCGCCAATGCCGAAGGCGGACAGCACCCCGGTGGCCGCCCCGGCCAACAGGTTTAAAACAGGCATCGAATCCCCCCATAGATGGTCAGCAGGGCGAAGATGCGCCGCAGCAGGGTGCCGCTGACCCGGCCATACCAGCGTCCCCCCAGCCAGCCGCCCACAGCCCCGCTGACCAGAAAGGGCAGGGCCGGGCCAAGCTCCAGCAGCCCCTGCCACCAGTACACGGCGCAGGACACGGCGCAGATGGGCAGAATCACCGCCACAGAGGTGGCAAACGCCTTCTTCTCCTCCAGCTTCACCCACCCCAGCAGCAGAGGCACCAGCACCATGCCGCCCCCTGCGCCGAAGAAACCGTTTGAAAACCCGGCCAGCGCTCCGCTGACCCCGCATTTCCACCTGACAGCTTTGTGAGACAAAGAAATCCCTCCCCATCCAGTATGGATGGAGAGGGATGTTTTATACATTTTGAGTAGGAAGGGGTCAGATCACCGTCAGGGTGGAGAGGAACATAGTGGTAGAGACCTCGTAGTTCTCCGATGCCTCGGTGTACCAGTCGCTGTAGCGCTCGCTCTGGATGGAGGACTTGGCCGTGGTCTGCCAGTAATACAGATCCTGATAGCTGTCCACATAGACCAGATAGTAGCAGTTGTTCTCCGTGTCCTCCAGGATGGCGTAGGAACCGGCCTCCGGCGCGTCGCCGCCGAACAGCCACTCGTCAATCACGTCCGCCATCTTGCCCTTGTAGACGTTCTCGGTGAGACCGCCGTTGGAGGCGGAGGAAGAGGAGGAGTTGGTGGTGGCGATGCTGGCGAAGGCTTCGCCGTCGCCGCCCAGGCTGAGCCACAGATCCTGATAGACCGTGATGTTCTCCAGGGCGGTGTCCATGTCGTAGGTGGTTTCCGTCTCCTCGTCGGAATCTTCATCCTCGTCTTCGTCCTCGGACTCTACCTCGACCTCTTCCGCCTCCAGCTTGATGTCGTAGAGGTTCACGCCGTAATAGTCGTCACGGATGCGGCTGTTGAGGCGGAGGACGTAGTAACCGGTGACGGTCTCCACCTCCTCGTCATCGTCATCGGTGGTGGTGGAGGTGACGGTGATGGTGGTGGTATCGCCGTCGGTGCGGCTGGAGTCGGTCAGCCACTCGCCAAAGTCATAGGATGAGAAGTAGGAGGAGGAGATGCTGGAGTAGGAGCTGAGGCTGTTCTCCTCCACCAAGGCGGCCACCGTGTCGTCATCGCCGCTGGCGAAGGCTGCCTCCAGCTCGCTGGCCAGGTTGGTGGCGTCCTCCAGGGCCTGGGCGGTTTCCTCCTCGGTGGGGTCCACGGTGTTGCCGTCGTCGTCGGTGGTGCTGTCCGCCGTGGCGTCGATCAGGTAGCACTCATAGTCGTAGGTGTCAATGGTGTCCGCGTTCTCCTCATAGTATTCAGCCAGATCGTCCTCCGTGACCTCGAAGGAATCGGTCACATAATCGGCATACTCAGAGGCGTAGACAGACTCCCGCACCAGCTTCCGGTAGATTGACTTGGTCATGAAGCGGCCGTAGTAGGCCCGGAGGACGTAGCCCTCGCTGACGCCGTTCTCCGACGCCTCCTCGGCCAGCTCCTCCATGGCTTCCTCCACCTCGGCCTCTCCGTCCTCGGAAAGCTCATACCCGGCGGCCTCGCCCTCCTGCACCAGGATGCTGATGGAGGTCAGGCTGTCCTCGGCGGAGTCCAGCAGGTAGTCATACCAGGTGTAGCCGGTGTAGACCTCCTGATCCTTCAGGGAGACGGAGGTGTCCAGCCCGTAGTAGCTGGCGTAGGAGTAGATGCTGTTGTAGGTGTAGTTAAAGTAGTACCCCACCTCTACGGAGGAGTAGCTCTTGCTGCCGACGGTCAGGGCGGGGGCGTGGGACTGGATGAGGCCGGAGTCCCAAGTCAGAAGCCCCGCCACCAGCACGGCGACGACGGCGCCGGCGGCAATGTAAATGCGGGTTCTCCGCTTTTTCTTCTTTTCCTCTTCAGAAGCCTTGTGGGTCTTGCCGGACAGCCCGGCCAGAGCCCGATCCAGCTTCTTCTGCTCTCTCCGGCTCAGTGCCTTTTCATTTTTGCTGGTTGCCTTCTCGTTTTTGCTGGTCTGTTCGCTCATGGTGTCAATTCCCTCCAAAATGGTATGCCGCGGCGGGCCGCAGCAGCCAATGACAAAAATAACTCACAGGCATTATATACGATACTCCTCCAAAATTCAAGATGGATTCTCAAAAAATGAGGGGCTTTTCCGAAAAAACCGCAAAAAACCTGCCATGCGCTTCGCGCATGGCAAGAAACCCCGCTTTGGCCGTGTGACTCCGGTTTAAACCTGCACGATAAGGGCAGGTGGGTCGCCGCCCCGCAGCTTTTACTGCTTCCAACTTCCGGGCCATCCGAAATGGGCCGGGAGGCCTGCAATCCACTGTGAGAGGTAAGCGTCCCGTTTGAGAAATGTGGGTTTAAATGAGGAGCCATCACGCACCAAGCAGGGCGATAGGGTTTTGTGCAGCCTGGTACAGGGGTTAGGATATGCGCCGAAGGGGGCGGTTATTCGTCCTCCGGCTCATCGTCCTCCTCAAACAGATCCTCCATCAGCCTGTCATAGACAGCCTGTAGCTCCTCCTCATCGGAGATGGTCTCCAGCTGATCCTCGCCGTCCTGGTACACCACCCGCAGAATGATCAGGCCGTAGTCCTCATCGTCCTCCAGGCTCTCCGGGTCCACCCCCTCCGGCACGGTGGGGTAGAAGGCCATATAGACGCTGCCGTTATACTCCAGGGTATCCACATATTCCAGCTCAATGTCGTTGCCCTCTTCATCGGTCAGGGTCATGAAGGTGCCGCTGAGATCCTCCGGCAGGCCCTCCTCCTCAGGCAGCATTGTCAGTTCATCGCTCATAAAACAGAAACTCCATTCCGAGGTCTATCAGCCGGGCAGCCGCCGCCTCACAGGTAAGGGAGGCCGTCCGCAGCTGATGATACTGATACTATACCCCGAAACGGAGAAAATTGCAAGGGGAACGGTTCGGTTTTTGCGTAAAATTTATCACAGCGGGCTTCGCGGGCTTCGGCGCGGTGATGCTAGGCCCCGAAATCCTCCAGATAGGAGGCCAGGGCGACGGCGTCCGAAGCGTGGATACCGGCGGCCAGGTCGGCCCGGCCCGCGGCGGGCAGCAGGGAGACGTCGATTCCGGTCTCCATCAGCAGCACTCCGTCCTGATAGACGCAGACCTTGCCCTCCACCGCCAGCAGCAGGTAGCCGCCGCTGTCCCCCTCGTCAATGGTCGGGGCGGCGGCCGGGGC
>JAJQBL010000039.1:0-3391 GCA_021203325.1 Clostridiales bacterium
CTATGACAGTTTGCGGAGGGGCGGGGACGGCCTTTCTATTTATCGTTTCCGGTCAGGACCGGCGGTTTCCCTGGTCCAGTAGGGGCGCACAGTGTGCGCCCGCGCCCTTCCTCCCTAGAAAAAGATGAAGAAAGGAAATAGAACCCCAGTCAGGAAACAACAACACTCCTACACCAAACCTTATATAAAAAGGAAACGTTAGCCGGGCGCACACTGTGCGCCCCTACTGGGTGGGGGGAAACCTGAATTTTCACTTTTCTGTAGGGGCCGCCCCTACAGGTGACAGGGCAGGCTCCTCACCGAATCCCGAAGAACCGCCTGCCGTTCTCCGTGGTGAGGCGGACGACCTCCTCCACCTCCATGCCCCGAATCTGGGCGATGCGGCGGGCCACCCGGATGACCTTGGTGGAGTCGTTCCGCCTCTCCCCCTTCTCTCTGGGGTAGGGCAGCATATAGGGGGCGTCCGTCTCAATCATGAACCGGTCCTCCGGCAGCCAGGCAATCACCTCCGGGGCCTTTTTGGCGTTCTTATAGGTGACAGAGCCGGTGAAGGACAGGTTCCAGCCCAGGGCAATCAGGGTTTTCGCGTCCTCCAGGGAGCCGGAGTAGCAATGGTAGACCCCCCGGACGTTGGGGAACTCTCGTACCACCGCCAGGCAGTCGCCGTGGGCCTCCCGGTCGTGGACGATGACGGGCAGGCCCAGCTCCTCCGCCAGCCGGAGCTGACGGCGGAACACCGCCTTTTGCACCTCGTGGGCGGGGTAGTCCGCCCAGTAGTAGTCCAGGCCGATCTCCCCGATGGCCTTCACCTTGTCATGGCGGGCCAGGAGGCGCAGGGCCTCCTCCGCTTCGTCGTCGTAATCCGCCGCGTCGGAGGGGTGGAAGCCCACCGCCGCGTAGATGTGGGGGTAGGTTTCGGCGTAGGACACCGCCTTCCGGGAGGAGGCCAGGTTGCAGCCGGGGTTCAGGGCCAGCTCCACCCCATTGGCGGGGAGGGAGGACAGCAGGGCGTCCCGGTCGGCGTCAAACCAGCTGTCGTCATAGTGGCAATGGGTGTCAAAGAGGGGCATATTACTTCTCCTCCCCTTCCAGGGTCAGGGCCGGGGTTGGCACATCGGCGAGGTCGGCGCTGACATCGCCCTCCGGCGGCTCCGTCTCACCGGCGGCCTGCTTGAAGTCCGCCAGGGTCAGCAGCATCAGGTCCTCCCGGGAGGGATTCTCCAGCGCGGCCACCCGGTCGGACTGGACGCTGACCAGCGTTTCAAACAGGTTGCGCACGTCCCGGGCGTTGCCGAAGTTATAATCCCGCTCCTCATACAGGGTTTGGAAGAAGCCGGGGGTGTAGTCCTTCAGCGCGGCCTCCGGCGTGTAGCCGTTTTTGGCGCACAGGCCATTAAAAATGCTGTCCAGCTGGGGGCCGGTGTAGTCCTCAAAGTAGAAATACTTGTTGAAGCGGCTCTCCAGCCCGGGGTTGGAGGTCAGGAACCGGGTCATGGGCCCCTGATAGCCCGCCACGATGACCACCAGCTCACTGCGGTGGTCCTCCATGGCCTTCAAAATCGTGTCGATGGCCTCCTGGCCGAAGTCGTTGCCGCTGTCGTTGGAGGCCAGGGCATAGGCTTCGTCGATGAACAGGACGCCGCCCAGGGCCTTCTGAATGACCTCCTGAGTTTTCAGGGCGGTCTGGCCCACGAAGCCGGCCACCAGGCCGGAGCGGTCCACCTCCACCAGCTGGCCCTGGGGCAGGACGCCGATGGCCTTGTAGAGCTGGGCCAGGAGGCGGGCCACGGTGGTCTTGCCGGTGCCGGGGTTGCCCAGAAAGACCAGGTGGAGGCTCATCTCCGGCACGGGGAGGTCGTTCTCCTGCCGGAGCTTGCGGATTTTGATCAGGTTGATCAGGCTCCGCACATCCTTCTTCACCTTTTCCAGGCCGCACAGCTCGTCCAGCTGGGCCAGCAGCTCCTCCACCGTGGGTTCCGGCGGGGCGGGTTCCGCCTCCACAGCCGGTTCCGCGGCGGAGGCCGGGGCGGACTGGGCGGGGGTCTGAACCTTCGGCAGGGCGGGGTTGGGCGCCACCCCGCTGCCCTGCATGGCCTGCTTCAACGTGTCCACGCAGGTGGTGACGTACTCCGCCTCCTCCGCTGTCACCTTGTCGTCCACCGAGGCGAACAGCAGGAGCAGCAGGTTGCACAGGTCGGCAAACTGGCTGGCCCGGTCCTGATGACTGACCCGGTCGGAGGCCACCAGCGCTGGGAAGAAGCCCGGCGGCGCAAAGGGCGGGGCGGTGGCCACGCCGGTGGCCACCTCAAAGTAGAGGGCTTTCGTCGGCTCGTGTTTGCCGGAGCAGATGGCGTTGTAGGCCGCCACATGGGTTTCCTCCACCTCGCCGCCGGAGCTGGCCCATACCCCCAGGGCGCAGCGGCGGAAATAGGCGTCCGCCTTCTGGGTGAAGTCCAGCCGCAGGTTGGGGTCCCCCAGCTGCCGGGCGTAGGCGGCGATTGCCGCGCTGTATTTTTTGCCGATCAGGTCGGCGGTGATCTTCTGTTTGCCCATGCGATCCGCTCCCGTCTCGCCGGGTGAGGGGTCCGGCGCATTTTCCCTTTTATTATAATAAGAATCCGCCCCACGGTCAAGGCGAAACCCGGAGAATAGTGCGGCCAGAGCGCAAATTTAGTTGACGATTGCCGGAAAACGCGGTATGATAAGAATTAAGAAGAACCATGTTACAGAGGAAGGATCTGTATTATGAAGACGAAGCAAGAGGAACCAAAACAGATTAAGTGCAAAAACTGCGGCGGCGTCTATGACGCCTCAGAGAGCACCTGCCCCCACTGCGGCGAGGAAACCAGCTCCAACCTGGACGCCGCCGGAGAGGGCCCGCTGGAGATGACGAAGTACGGCGGCGGGTACCAGTCAGGCGGCGGATTCTCCCGGCTGGTGACAGTGCTGCTGGCCGCGCTGCTGCTGATTCTGGCGGTGGCGCTGGTGATCTACGGCGTGAATGTGGCCGGGGAAATCGCCGCCCAGCGGCAGGATGCCGGCTCCTCCCTCTCCGACGCCTCGGAGAGCCAGTCCGGCGGCGACTTGGCGGCGGAGCCGGACGCCTCCCTGACGGAACCGGACGAATCCCAGACAGCGTCCGGGGAGAGCGACCTGGAGCCTGAGGTGTCCTCCGAAGCGGAGCCGGAAGTGGTCACCGCCACCGGCCTGACCCTGAGCAAGACCCAGCTCAGCCTGGAGGAAGGCGGGTCCGCCCGGCTGGAGGCCACCGTGTCCCCGGAGGACTGGAGCGGAACCGTGACCTGGTCCTCCAGCAATGCGGGCGTCGCCACCGTGGACAGCAGCGGCAACGTGACCTATGTTGCCAGCGGCACCTGCACCATCACCGCCA
>JAJQBL010000039.1:3491-13085 GCA_021203325.1 Clostridiales bacterium
GCGGCACCTGCACCATCACCGCCAGGGCCGGGGACCTCACCGCCACCTGCAAGGTTCACTGCCGCACCACGGATACCGGCAGCTCCGGCAGCGACACCGGCAGTACCGGCGGCGATACCGGCAGCAGCGGCACCGGCACCGGCAGCTCCTCCTCCCTGACGCTGGACAATACGGACATCACCCTGAACAATGTGGGCGACGGCATCACCCTGACGGTGACCGGCGGCAACGGCACCTATACCTGGTCCAGCAGCAACACCGCCGTGGCCACGGTCTCGACGGGGGGCAGTGTCTACGCCCAGGGCAGCGGCACCTGCACCATCACCGTGACCTCCGGCGGCAGCAGCGCAAGCTGTGTGGTCCGTGTGCGGTGAGGACGGTCTCAGATTTCTCGAAACCTCAAAGGGAGGCTGACCGGAACCGGTCAGCCTCCCTTTCTGCAATCGGGCTGTACAAATGAAAGACCCGCACCGGCAGGATGCAGCGGCATCCTGAGCCGGTACGGGTCTTTGCACGTATGCGGCGAAACTGCTCACTCAACGTCAGCGTTTGCCTCAACCTTCGCATAGGAACGGCCATCATACATGCCACAGGACGGGCAAATACGATGGGGCATACGGTACGCACCGCACGACGGGCACTTGACCAGCTGGGGAGCGGTCAGCTTCCAGTTTGCGCGGCGCTTGTCGCGTCTTGCCTTGGACACCTTACTCTTCGGGACTGCCATTTACGACACCTCCTCATTTCCGCCCTTTCGGGGCTATTCACTCACTCGTCCTGCTCCAGCAGTTTGGCAAGGACGGCAAACCTGGGATCCAGCTCCGGTTTGCAGTCACAGGGCCCGTCGTTCAGATCCTTACCGCATCTGGGACACCGGCCCTTGCAATCCTCCCGGCACAGGTTTTTCGTATCCATTGCGAGGATGACTTCGTCATGCATCAGCTCGTCCACGTCCAGCGTTGTGCCGTCCAGGACGATCAGATCCATATCGTCTGCGTCATCTTCGTTTTCCAGCTCAGTGACCAACAAATGCTCCACCTGCACTGTGGCGGGGCGCTGAAAGGCCTTGCCGCAGCTGTCACAGTGCAAATGCAGATTCGTGGTAGCCGTCGCCTGAAACACCAGCATCTCCGCCCGGTTGTGAACCGAACCTTCAATATGAACCGGCTCCGGCAGCCTGTGTTCGCCGTAAAAATCCAATTCGGATAAATCCAAATCAAAGGCAAATGGCAAAACCGAACCCGGCGTATGAATGATATTGCTTAATTCCAGACGCATACTGCACCTCACATAACGATACAAGTTGTATTCTACCGCAAGTTCTTTTCCTTGTCAACCCTTTTTTCGCCTCCGGAACAGATTTTGCGCCGGTGCACCGTATTGTTTTTTCCCGTCAGACGTGCTATACTTGTGGCACGGTCAGTATCAAATGAACTTGGAGCAAACGATGAAAGAGTTTGAAATCGGGAAAAACGACGCCGGACAGCGGCTGGACCGCTGGCTGTCCAAAAACCTCCCCCTCCTCCCTGCCCCGCTGGCCCAGAAGTACATCCGCCTGAAGCGGGTGAAGCTGAACGGGAAGCGGGCCCAGCGGGATACCCGGCTGGAGGTGGGGGACCATCTGCAATTATATATCAACGATGAGTTCTTCGCAACCCCCACGCCGGAAAATGCCTTTTTGCAGCTGTTCAAGCCCCGGCTGGACATTTTATATGAGGATGCGCACATCATGGTGCTGAACAAGCCGGCGGGCATGGTGGTGCATGGGGACGAGACGGAAAAGGTGAACACCCTCATCAACCACATTCAGGCGTATCTCTACCAGAAAAAGGAGTGGAGCCCCTATCAGGAGGGGGCCTTCACCCCCGCCCTGTGCAACCGCATCGACCGGAACACCGGCGGCATCGTCATTGCCGCAAAAACGGCGGAGGCCCTGCGGGTGATGAACCAGAAGATTCGGGACCGGGAGCTGTCCAAACGCTACCTCTGTGTGACGGCGGGGCGGCTGAAGCCCCCCTCCGGCACCCTCCACAGCTACCTCCGCAAGGACGAGGAGAAGAAGCAGGTCTATGTTTCCCACAAACCGGTGCCCGGCGGGCGGACGGCGGTGACGGAATACCGCACCCTGGCGGTGCGGGGCAGCCTCTCCCTGGTGGAGTGCGAGCTGGTGACGGGCCGCACCCATCAGATCCGCGCCCAGCTGGCAGACGCCGGGGCGCCCCTGCTGGGGGACGGAAAGTACGGCTCGGAGAAGGTGAACCGCCGATACGGGCGGAAGCAGCAGGCCCTTTGGAGCTGGTCGCTGACCTTCCGCTTCTCCACCGACGCAGGCGAGCTGAACTACCTGAATGGGATGCACTGGCAGGTTCCCCGGGTGGACTTTGTGGAGGAATACTTTCCGGCGTTCTCCCTGTCCCAGGTGCCGGAGGAATTTTCCACCCACGATACCACACGAAAGGCGGTGCGCGAATGAAACGAACCCTTTCCCTGCTCCTGGCGGCGGCGCTCCCGCTGATCTGTTTCGGGCTGCTCTCCGGATGCAGCAGCCAGGAGACCGTCACCCTTCGGGTCTACTGCGAGGGGGGCCTGATCCGGTCCTCTCTGATGGATGAGTTTTCCAAGGAGACGGGCATTTTGGTGGAATACACCACCGGCGACAGCACCCCGGAAAACGGGATGACCCTGACAGAGGATGAGGACGCCTCAGCGGACAGCGCCGCCTCCTCCGGCACGTCTTCGGAGCTGACAGAGGAGGAACTGGCCGCCCTGGAGGAGGATGCCGCCTGGGAGGCGCTGGACCTCTATGACAGGTTGGCGCAGCGGTACATCGACTATGAGGCGGCCCTGGCCCAGACGGAGGCCGAGGGCGGGGATACGGAGTCTGTCACGATGGAGGAGCCGGTCTATGACGTGGTGTTCACCAGCGGGGACATGATCGAACGGCTCATCGCAGGGGGCCTTGTGGAGGCGCTGGACTACAGCCGGCTCTCCAACGCCGACGCCATCAATGAGGAGTATCAAAACTGCGACTATGACCCCGGCGCAGTCTACTCCGTCACCACCCTGTGGCAGATGATGGGGCTGCTCTGGAACGCGGATTACATCGACACCCAGGTCACCAGCTGGGACATCCTCTGGTCGGAGGATTACGCCGGACAGATTCTGATGCCCTCCAATCTGCGGGACGCCATGGCGGTGGCCCTGACCTGTCTGGGATACTCCGTCAACACCGAGGACAGCGACGAGCTGGCCGCCGCCTGGGCCCTGCTGAACCGGCAGGCCGCCCTGGTGCAGGATTACACAGCGTCGGAGGGCTTCTCCAAAATGACGGAGGGCACCGCCTGGCTGACCCCCGCCTATTCCGGCGATGCGCTGAATATGATGAGCAATAATACGGCCCTGTCCTTCGCCGTTCCTACAGAGGGCACCTGGCGCATTTCCTACGGGTACTGCGTGGTGGAGGGCACCGCCTATTCCGAAGAAGCCCTGACCTTTATCAACTATATGTGCCAGGTGGAGAACCTGGCGAAAAACGCCATCTACTGCAAATACTCCGTCACCTCAGACGAGGCGCTGGAAAAGATGGACAGCTCCTGGCGGAACAACCCGCTGGCCTACCCGGACGAGAGCGTCACAGCGGGCACAGAGCTGTTGTCCTTAAACGGCAGCGAAGCATGGGAGGACTACGCAGCCCAGTGGGCGGAGCTGCTGGCCACCGACCCGGCGGAAAATTCGGAGGCGTCCGAGTCCCCTACAGACGGGGAAACCGCATCTGACACAGACGCAGAAAACGAGGCAGCCGCCTCGTAAGGCTGACACCATTTTCAGAAAGAAGGAGCGATTGATTATGGCAGTTACAACAGGCATCAAGGGCCGCGCGTCCTGCGTGGTCACACCGGACAAGACGGCAAAGGCGGTTGGTTCCGGAGCGCTGGAGGTCTTTGCCACCCCCATGCTGGCCGCGCTGGTGGAGGAGGCCGCATGGACCTCCATCCAGCCTTATCTGGGCGAGGGCGAAGGCAGCGTGGGCACCCGGTTTGAGACCACCCACAGCACCCCCACCCCCGTCGGCATGACCGTCACCGCAGAGACCGAGGTGACAGAGGTGGACGGACGGCGCTTCGTCTTTTCCTTCACCGTCTCCGACACGGCGGGGGTCATCGGGCGGGGCACCCACGAACGGTTCCTCGTACAGAACGAAAAGTTCATGCAGCGCTGTCAGCGGAAGCTGGGGGCAAAGTAAAGACAAGTCGAATCGATTCCATCGGGCACAGGGCCAGGCCGCTCTGTGCCCGATGCCTTTCCTCCGGGGCGTGGGCGGGGTTTTCAGCCAGGATTCAGGTTTCGGTGGTAAACTGTTCAAAATCAGGGAACCTCTGAATAAATGCGCAAGAGCGAATTGCGAGGAAATTTGCGTCAGAAAAAGGCGCAAAGGCGCAGGAATCCTGACGGATTTCAAGGCTTTGCAACGCATTTATGGCGGAAATTTACCGCAAGGCGCCGCAGCTGCATTTATTCAGGGGTTCCCTAGAATGTGCCGCCTTGCCGGGGCCTGTCATTCGCCCTATTTTCATCACAGAGGAAGGATGCCATATGTCCAAGACCCTTACCACCATTCAGCGGGCCGCCCAGCGTGAGAAGGCCGCCATGACCGCCCTGTATGAGGAGCAGAAGCACAAGGTCTGTTTCCTCTGCCGCCAGATGCTGCCGGAGGAGGCGGCGGAATCCGCTGCGGCGGAGAGCTTTCACGCCCTTTGGAAAAAGCTGTTCCGGGACCAGAATCTGACCCAGCCGGAGCTGGAGCAGTATTTGACGCTGAGCACCGCCCGTCTTTGCCGGGACCGGCTGCTGGAACAAAGCCCCCACGCCCTGGAGCGGGGCGCAGCCGCCGGGGCAGAGGCAACCGCCGCAGATTCCCTTATGGAGCAGGCCCTCTCCGCCCTGACCCTCCGCCAGAAGTGGCAGTTTCTCCTGCACGCCCTGACGGAGCTGACGCCGGCCCAGTCAGCCCGGGTGCTGCAAATCCCCCCGGACCGGGCGGAGGACGCCTGGCAGGAGACGGAGGACGCCGTGGCCGCCCGCCTGGAGGTCCTTCAGGAGGAAGGCGAGGAACAGGCCACGGATATGACCGCCCTGCTGACGCAGATTTTACAGGCCGCCGATGAGGAACCCGTCCCGGAGGCCCTGGACAGCGCCGCCATGGAAACCATCACCGCCCTGGCCCATCCGGAGAAGAAGGGCAGGAAGCGGGTTGGTCTCATTCTGACCATCGTGCTTCTGGCGGCGCTGCTGGGGGTGGGGGCCTTCTTCCTGGTGACCGCCACCGGAGACGGCGATTCCAGCAGCGTGACATCGGAGCTGCACCATGTGGAGATCGAGATCGAGGACTACGGCACCATCACCGTGGAGCTGGACGCCAGCGCCGCCCCCATCACGGTGGAAAACTTTCTCTCCCTGGCGGAGAGCGGCTTCTATGACGGCCTGACCTTCCGCCGCATCATTGAGGGCTTCATGATGCAGGGCGGCGACCCCAACGGCGACGGCAGCGGCGGCAGCGAGGAAACCATCGTGGGTGAGTTCTCGGACAACGGGTATGACAACCCCCTGTCCCACACCAGAGGGGCCATCTCCATGGCCCGCTCCAGCGACTATGACAGCGCCAGCTCCCAGTTCTTCATCGTCCAGGAGGATTCCACCTCTCTGGACGGGCAATACGCCGTGTTCGGCTATGTCACCGACGGCATGGACATTGTAGACCAGATCTGTGAGGACGCAGAGCCCACCGATGATAACGGCACCATCTCCGAAGAAGACCAGCCGGTCATCACCTCTGTCACGGTTTTGGATTGAGCAGACGCCAAGCAGCACATCCCTCTCGGCAATGATGCCGAACGGGATGTGCTGCTTTTCTGTTTGCAAAATCCGCCGAGGCGGGTAACCGCCGAAACAAAGCCCGAAGGCGAACCTTCGGGCTTTGCGGGGGAAACTGCTTACTCCACCCGAATCAGGAACTTCAGCTCGTAGTCCTGCTTGGCGGGATACTGGAACTCCGGGGCCACGGCGGGGCCGCAGCTGCCGGTGCCGATGCCCTGCTGGAAGGCCTGGATGGTGACATAGGTGCCGGTGGGCCGCTCGTCCTTCTGGTGGCGCATGGTCATCAGCTCCCGGTCGCTGTAGGGCTTAATGCCCAGCTCGAAGGGCTGCTCCAGAGCCTGGAAGGTGACACGGCTCTTCCCGTCGGAGACGGAGGCCACAGTGCAGTCGCACCGGTTACCGCTCTCCTGGGGCCGGATGTTCGGCTCGGTCATATCGGATACCTTACAGGAGACGGGGGCGATGGGGAACTGCTCCTTCATGTCGGCGTAGGACTCACCCGTGCGGCCCACATAGTCCACCTGGTCAAAGCTGCCGTCCAGACGGAAGCTCTTGCCAAACCGGGGGACGATGCCCCCGCCGGAGGTGCAGTGGAGCTTGCTGGTCACCAGGATGCCCTCTGCCGTCCCTTCATAGGTGTCGGTGACGGTGAACTTGTTCTTCTTGTTGCTGACCTTGGTGACCACCCGGACGCCGGTTGCCGTCTCCTCCACAGAGACCTGCTCCTCAGTCTGGGCGCAGTAGGGGGCCATGGTGTTGCGATAGAGGGGGTCGGTGTCGTTGTCCGTCCCCACACGGAACAGGATGGTGGACGGGTCTGCCGCCGTCATCGTCCCGCCGCCGGAGAGGGTCAGGCTCAGGCCGCCGCCGGAAACCCTGGCCCCTGCGGGCAGCTTGCTCCGCTTCTCCGGGGCCATGGGGAGCTGCCGGGCCACGACGATCTCCTCCTCCGCCACCTGGCGGCCCGTTTTCATGTCGGTGGTCACAACCGTCGCCCGCACCTCGCCGTCGGTGAGCTTCCCCGGCTTGACCTGGACGGTGGCCTTACTCAGCGGGCCCACGTCGGGGATCACGGTCTGACGGCTGCCGTCATTCCAGCAGAACTCCAGCCTGTAGCGATTCCCCTGGGAGAAGGCCGTGGTGTTGAACAGCTCATAGGTATTGGCGGAGACGTAGGACACCCGGATGGGCCGATAGATGAACCGGGTGATGTGTGCCCCCGTGGAGGGCCGGCGGTCAGGATAGAAGATGCCGTCCACACAGAAGTTCTTGTCATGCTCCCACTCCCCGTGGTCGCCGCCGTAGGTATAGCTGCCGTCCTCGTGGAGGATGGCGTGGTCCACCATCTCCCACACGCAGCCGCCCATCAGGCTGTCATAATGGTAAATCTCCTGCCAATAGGCCTCCATGTTGCCTGGGCCGACGCCCATGGCGTGGGCATACTCGCACAGGAAGTAAGGGCGGTCGTTCAGGGGCTTCTGCCTCCGCTGCTTCTCCCCCACGTCGTGCACCATCTTCACAGAGGGGTACATCTCGCTGCCCACATCGTAGGCGATGCGCTTGCAATGGACGGCGCTCTCATAGTGGACGGGGAGGGCGGAGTGGGCCTTCAGGTAGTCATACATGGCGTCGGTGTTGGCGTAGCCGCCTGCCTCGTTGCCCAGGCTCCACATGACAATGGCGGTGTTGCTGTGCACCTTGTCCCGCTGATAGAGGCGGGTGATGCGGTCCAGATAGTGGGCCTGCCACTTGGGGTTGTGGCTGATGGAGTTATAGGTGGGCGGCAGCTGATGGGCAAAGGTGCCGTGGGTCTCCAGGTCGTTCTCATCCACGATGTAGATGCCCTGCTCGTCCGCCAGCTCCAGCAACAGGGGGTCGGGGGGATAGTGGGAGGTGCGGATGGTGCCAATGTTGAAGGCTTTACAGACAAGGATGTCCTGCTCGATCTCCTCCGGGGTCATGGTGTAGCCGTTGGTGGGGCTGGTGTCGTGGTGGTTCACACCGTGGAACTTGATTTTCCGCCCATTGACCAGGAACACGTCCTTCTGGATCTCCACCGTCTTGAAGCCGATGCGCTCCTTCACGCAGTCGGAGGTGGTCTCATAGTACAGGTTGTACAGCACGGGGTCCTCGGCGTTCCACTCGGTGACCTGCAAATCCTCGAAGGTCACGGCCGCCTTTTTCCCTTTGGCCTGGACGGTGGCCGTCCGGCTGACCCCCGGCCCCTCCAAGGTAAAGGTCACATCGGTGTCCGACAGGGTCTCAGCCGACAGGGCCAGGGTGTAGCCCTTCCCTTTCTTCTCCGTCCTGGCGTCGATGTCCCACAGGTCGGCGTTCTCGCTGATGCGGAGCAGCACGTCCCGGAAGATGCCGTTGTTGCGGAACATATCCTGGCTCTCCAGATAGGTGCCGTTGCACCAGCGGTGCACCACGGCCACCAGCTCGTTCTCCCCTGCCGTCAGCTTTCCCGTCAGGTCGAACTCCGCAATGTTGTGGGCCCCCTCGGAGTAACCCACGAACGCCCCGTTCAGATAGAGGTCCAGGCAGGAGGCCACCCCCAGGAAGGAGATGACGTAGTTCTTGTTCGGGTCCTCCACCGTGAGCTTGCGGCGGTAAACGCCCACGAAGTTGTACTCCTCCCCTGGGTCCTTGTAGCGCAGGCTGATGCCCTGGTCGCAGCCCGTCCAGGAGAACACCTTCCCCGCCTTCTCTGTGGTGGGAATCTCCGGCGGCTTGTAGGGGAACTGATAGCGGATGTTGACATAGAACGGGCGGTCGTATCCCCGGAACTGCCAGCAGGCGGGGACATCCATGGTGTCAAAGGGCACCTTGTCGGTGTCCAGGGTCTCCGGCAGCTCCTTGGGGAGGGGGTAGAACTTGAAGTCCCACGTCCCGTTCAGGCACTGCACCTTGGGGGAGGCGTAGCGCTTCTCCTTGGGGGCGACGGCGTCGGCGCTCTTGCGGTCAGGATAAGGGATAAAGTAGCTGCGGCCAGGCAGCTTGTTCACCTCGAAGGTCTCGAAGGTGCAGTAATTGGTCTTGTTGATCTGGTATCGCATCATAATCCTCCTCTGTTGTGTGTAGGGTGACTAGTCTTATTCTACCAAAGCGAAACGACTTTGACAAGCGTTTTAGCAAAATTGGTTGAAAATTTGGCATAAATTGCACCCTGCCCGGAAAATCGCTTCCCTCGCGGGGAGCGACGGGGGCTCCGGTCTTTGGCTGGCTTTCGGCAACCTATTTCAATCCACGCTCCCCTCGCGGGGAGCGACGCGCCCACCCTTGTCGATACTGCTATCGTGGACATTTCAATCCACGCTCCCCTCGCGGGGAGCGACTATCGGGGCGGGGTTCGCCCTTGCCGTTGCAACAGCACATTTCAATCCACGCTCCCCTCGCGGGGAGCGACGGAAGGGGTCTGGAAGCAATGTCATCAACTTAAGGTGCAATCTATCTTGGGTTGATGGAAGGAACGTACCCATACAGTCAGATTTCCACGACCAAAGGGCAACAAAATTGACGCCACGTTACGCCCGCCCTCGGCAGGGCGTAACGGGCAGCAATCCCCGCCAGCCGCCATCGGCGGCAGTCTCACCACCTGAAAGTTACTTCGTCTGTTGCCTGACAGACCACTTGCAGGCTGGACAGCGCGAAGCCCCGAAGTTATAGGAGAGGGGTTCTTAGGGGGGAGCGAGGCCCCGAGCTTCCCCCTGAGCCGCC
>JAJQBL010000002.1 GCA_021203325.1 Clostridiales bacterium
TTGAAAGGACGATGTACATTCAGCGCTTGCCATCTCCTGTTCTCTGGATTATAATAACACCGGAGATCGTTCAGAAAAAGCGAATGATTCAAAATTCAAAATTCGGATTTTCCGTATAATTCAGGAGGACGCTATGGATACAAAAAATCTTGCCACACTGGTAGCGATTATAGAAACAGGCAGCTTTCAAAAGGCGGCAACGCAACTGAATTATGCGCCTTCTACGGTTACTTCTCAAATACGGCAGTTGGAAGAGGAACTCTCCATGAAACTGTTTGAAAAAGTCGGGCGCAAAATGGAGCTGACTCAGGCGGGGAGAGAAATCATGCCGTTTGTCAGAGCTATCTTGCAAAATGTTGAGCAGATCAGCAACTATAACAAAGACATCTCCGAGATCACGGGGACGCTGCGGCTGGTTGCGCCAGACTCTATTTTTATCTATCTCATGCAGCCCATCATCAGGGAGATTCTGTATGAAGCGCCCAGGGTAAATCTGGTTTTCAATTCGCTCCCCTCGGAGGAAATCAATCAGGCAATCGTAAATGGGACTGCCGACATTGGAATCGACTGTGATAAGGGCCATTTCCCGGACACGGTGGCACATCTGCCCGCCAGACCGTTTCAGGCGTGTTTGATTGCTTCCCCTTTTATGGCCCCGGCGGAGCGGGATTTCATCACCCCCCATCAGCGGAAAACGGTCAGCATGATTTTGAATGAGCCATACGCAAACTATCAGAAAGGAATTGCCGCCTATTTCGACCAAAAGGACATCGTGTTGAACCCGGATATGAAGCTGCAAAGCATTGAAGCGGTCAAAAGAAGCGTCATGAACAATCTGGGAATCGCCTATGTCCCGCAGTTTTCTGTGGAAGAAGAATTAAAAAACGGTTCCCTGCTCCGGCTGGAGACGGAGCTGGATGACAAACCATATCCAGGGGTCATTGTGTTTCACAAAAACAGGTGGATCACCCCACAAATGGAATTGGCATTTCGGATTTTGCAGGAGCAAATTGAGGTGGATTATGGCGAATATATAAACAATAAAGGTTGATTGCTGTAAAATTGAATACATGATAAAAGCCAGAAAGCCCAAGCACTCAGCAATGAGCGCTTGGGTTTCCTGTTTTTACCGGTGAGGCTGGACTTATAAGGCTGGATGTTTTTATCGGAACGCGAGAGTGTGAAATGGGGTCGAATGATTTACCTCCGTAGAGGTTAAGCGCGGGACACTGCGGAAGCGGATATTACGGACGGGCCGCAGCCTATCCCGGCAGGCCCCAACGTGAAGAATTTTCCTATACGGTGGTAGACGGCGAAGTCTACTTCCGGGAAAACTCGGTGATGAGACCGGTGGAGCTGAACGACAAGGCCAGAGGCCGTGTCACCGGGCTGGTGTTGCTCCGGCAGATCGTCAACGAGCTGATTGAATACCAGATGGAGGACTACCCGGAGGAGGACATTGCCGCAAAGCAGCGGGAGCTGAATATCGCCTATGACAGTTTCACGGCACAGTATGGTATCATCAACTCCAGGGGCAACGCCCAGGCGTTTGCCGATGATTCGTCTTATTATCTGCTCTGTTCGCTGGAAAATCTGGACGAGGACGGCAAATTTGTCGGCAAGGCCGATATGTTCACCAAACGCACCATTCGCCCGGAACGGAAAGTGACCAGTGTGGACACCCCCAGCGAGGCGCTGGCCGTCTCCATTGGGGAGCGGGGCAGGGTAGACTTGCCCTTTATGTCCGAACGGCTGTGGTTTGCTTTTTTACATAAGTATTCTTTTCTTCGTTATTCACGATGGTACAAGCCTCCCTGTTTTGTGTCATTTTTGTGCGGAGTCTTGACCCCAGAAAAAATAGATGGTACAATCGTTACATCTTGATAATACAACTGTTACACCACTTCGTCAAGAGAGATATAGTATTCACAATGTATAAGGAGAGAAAGGAATTGAAAAAAGTGTTGAAGATAATCGGGATTGTACTCTTAGTAATCGTCGCTTTGATTGCCGTGTTCCTTTTCTGGCTGACACACAGAGACAGTTCATTGAAGGATAATTACCGTGACAGCATTGAAACCGGCGGCGCCATTGAAGCGGCTTATCTGGAAGACGGATCATACGCTACATCCTATTATGAACAGACCGCTGTGCAGGTTTTCGAGAAATACGAAATCAGCTATCCAACAGAGCTGGAGACGGAGGACAAAAAATATCCTGTCATAGTCATATGCAATGGGACAGGGTGGAAAGGCTCTTTGTCCAAAGCACAGTATCAGTTCTATGCTTCCTATGGTTTTATCGTCATAGCCACGGAGGAAACCTATTCCTGGAATGCGTTCGGCGCTGAAATGTGCATCCGTTATCTGGAACTTCTGAATGAGTACATAGATGACGAAGGCAACCCAAGTATTTTTTATCAGAAGATTGACTTTGACAACGTGGGTATTATCGGTCATTCCCAGGGCGGCGTTGGCGTGATAAACGCCATTACCAATACCGACCGCAAGGATATTTACAAGGCTGCCGTGGCGCTGTCGCCAACGAACTATGAGTTGGCAGTTGCATGTCAATGGCCTTATGATGCCACACAAATTGACATACCGATTCTGTTGATGTCTGGAGCCGGTGGAGGCGATGATTGGGTCGTAACGCTAGAGGGACTGACTGAGATTTACGATATGATACCGGGAGACAAGGTGATGGCAAGAAGGTGTGATACAGCTCATGGTCTCACTGGCGTTTCCGAGGACGGATATGTTATAGCATGGTTCATGTGGCAGCTACAGGGTGACGAGGAAGCGGCAAAGGCGTTTGTCGGAGATGATGCCGAATTATTGGGCAATGATCTCTACCAGGACGTGCAGATCGACATAGAATAATAGCTGTAATAAAGAAGCCCTGACACTCGACAACAAGCGTTTGGGTTTCCGAGGCATCTGATGAAAGTCAGGCGCTTTTTTGTTGTCTAAACGCTGATGTACATACCAGGAAAGGAGGGATTTACAGGGGTATGTAGAAAACTTCATATAATCATAAACACAACACAAACCATTTAGCCAGACAAAGCGTTTTCCGAAGGCACAGGACACCGGGCGCGAACCCGGTTCGCCAAGTTTTGCAATCTCCCGGAGCTGATGAACCTGTTCAAAGAAGTGGCGGACATCAAAACCAGTGATCAACTCAACCTCCCGGTGCCGGAAGCGCACTTTGAGACCGTGGTGGTGAAGCCCTCGGACATTCAAAAGGAGATGGTGGCGTCCCTGTCGGAACGGGCGGCGAAGATTCACGCCCGCCTGGTTGACCCGCCGGAGAACAATATGCTCTGCATTACGTCCGACGGGCGCAAAATCGGGCTTGATCAGCGGCTCATGAATCCGCTGTTGCCCGATGACCCCGGCAGCAAGCTGAATGCCTGCGTGAACAACGTGTTTCGCATTTGGCAGGAGGGAACGCCGGGCAGATTGACCCAGCTCCTGTTCTGTGATATGTCCACTCCAAAGGGGGACGGCAGCTTCAATGTCTACGACGACATCAAGAAAAAGCTCGTGGAGCAGGGCGTTCTCACCGAAGAAATCGCCTTCATTCACGACGCCGATTCTGAAGCGAAAAAGAAAGCGCTGTTTTCCAAAGTGCGCACCGGTCAGGTGCGGGTGCTGTTGGGTTCCACGCAGAAGATGGGGGCAGGAACCAACGTCCAGGACCGTCTTGTGGCCGTTCATCATCTGGCGGGTAGACCCGTGTGAAATCAAAATCACCCGTTGAACGGGTGGTTTGCTCAGACCCTATAAGGGCCGTTTGTATCACACTGTCTGCCAGTACTTTGGCCTTCGCCAGTTTGAGTTCTGTAATACTCCGTACAAGTTTAATGACGCTAAAGTAATACCACATAATTGCAGCTATTAATCGCTTCAGCTACACATGGTTTATCGGACAAATGGCGGGGAGAATTTGTAGCAATATAACCGAAACATTAGTTCCAAATCATGGGGTTTATTGCCGTGCTCTCTTTTATAGTAGTGTGGCTGAATTATGGAGATCCATTCTCTCCAGAGGACAATGTGCTCAATCTGCTCGAGAAGTTCTTCCTTTTTGGTCTCCACTTGAGCTAATTCACCATTCAAGGCAGACATAATATTATTGTACCATGCTGACCAACCTATTGCATTCTTTATTTTTGTGTGGTGTTGCCTTAACTTTATCCTTCCCGACCTTCTCCATACTCCTTGCCCACCCTGCCGAGCGGTAGGGTGGGCATTCGATTCGTTATTTCTATCTGGCTTTATTCGTAAAATCGAACTCGTCTTTATGCCGTTCCTTAAACAGATTGAAAACAATGGAAAGTTCTTCGTCGCTGACGGATACATAAGATTCCATATCACTGTTGTTGTCTGCTTCTATCTTCAGAATCACCACAGTGTCGGCCCTGTCATTTTGCGGAAGCAATACGACATAGTCCTCGTTTTGATAGTGGATCAGGTCTAAAAATTCAAACGGCCGTTCATGTCCTTTTTCATCGTTCAATTTTACGATTCTATTTGCCTTTGCACTCTGACTGTTCCCTGTGTCACCTGTCCCTCCGGCACGCTCTGATGGGTTCACGGAGGATTCCGACTGGTTGGTTTCAGGCTCAGGATGCATCTGTAACTGAAAATTTGCAGATGCAAGCCAGCGCTCATAGTTTCTGTCCAGAAGTCCGTTCTTCTCCTCCTCATCGAACAGACTATCGACTCCGCGGATGGAACCGATGATTATATCCAGACCGACGGTATTGTTTCCAAATTCATTCGTCCACAACGCGCTTAATTCCTCTTTCATGGAGGTCTCGTACTCCCGGAACTGGTCCAGGTGTTTCTGTTGGGCAATGTAAGTCGTCTTGTCGCGGCTCGAAACAAACAGGGAAAGCCCATAGAGGACCGTGAAAATGATCCCCATGATCGGCTTTGCAGATATATTGATGTACGCCAAAAGGACTCCACAAACGCAGGCAAGTCCCAAAGACACCTTATTATTTTCCTTCTTTCCGGCCCACGACATACATGTAATGACACCCACGACCGTGGCAACTATGCTGACCAGGATCCACCACCCCCGGATCGCCATAAGAAGGATAACGATTTGCAGAATGACGGCGATGAAGGAAAAGAGTAAAGAAGCCGTGGCAATACTTGCTTGCTTGAGGTAAACGCCTCCCGCCACATCCAGATATTTTTGCAACTCCTCCGCATGGGAATTTGCCAGCCACTTGCCAAAATACAACGGGTCGCTCGAAATTTCCGTCTCCTTTTGTTGCAGCAGGAGCAGGTTTTCCTTTCGGGACACGCAATCCTTATAATCGCCCAATTGGTCGATGCGTTTCAACGCCTCATTGATTTCATTTATGTCCGATACTTGACAAACCAACTGGTAATCGGCTTCTCTCGCGCGCTCCGCCTGGCTTTTCAGCGTTTCGACATGCTGAGAGACCTTCATCACGGCTTCCAAACATGCGCGCGTGTCCTCCTCTTCCGCCTGCTTGACCGCCTGCTTGTATTTGTCCTCGATTTCCGTTTTGAACGCGCCGAGTGTCTGCGCATAAGCGCCTTCTGCATACTGATAGGCATGTATCAGATTGCTGTCCGTTGTCGTGAATAGGGACATAACCTCCTCATATTGTTCCTGCAACGGGGCAATTTTCGCAGAATAGTTCCCAAGGTTGGCGATGGCTGTACGGATGTCGTTCTCTGTTAAATAATGGGGTACCACAAAACTATACAGCCGATTCCTCGTCTCCGTTGAAAGATGGGAACCGATGTTTTCCGACGTGCCTGGCGTATTGGTTATGGGGGCCAGGAGATAGTCTTTCAACTCCGACAGGGACTCGCACTCATACTCGCACAATGCTTCTCCCATATATGCCTCTGCCGCCTTCGGATTGGAATTGAGCACAGCCTCATAGCAGTTATACGCCTTATCCCACTCTTCATCCTCAAGGAAAATCTCTGCGCGATCCATCTGACTTTGCACAGTGACCTGAATCGTGTCCCCTGACGCAGCACCTTTTTTCTCTGAGCCGGAGGAAACAGTCCCCCTCTTTTTCGGAATGATTTTTTCAATGCCACGCAGCAAATCTTGTGTCGCGCCCACTTTCCCCAAGTCCTGCGCCTGTAACCTGGTAAACTCCTGCGGCATATCATATGCGTCTAATCCCTTATAGCAGGGAATCAGTGTTTTTTTCTCTCCGGAGACAATCAGTTTCAGGAAACGGCTCCATTCATTTTTCACCCAGACGGCATTGTAGTATTCTTCATCCGTGCCCACTGCCAACATGACCTTCGCGGAGTGGAGTGCCGCGAAGATGTACGGCTCATACTCCTGCCCCAGTTTATCCTCCAATGAGATGCGGGAGAAAAACACCCGGTAGCCCTGCTCGGTAAGCGCATTGTACAGATCCTGTGCCAAAACGCTGTCGATGGTCCGGTCTCCGTACTCATCGGTCTCTTTATAGCAAATAAAAATATCATAGGGTTCCTCTTTCGCGGAAATCTCAATGATGCCACTCCGCAGCGTTTCAATCGCGTTCGCCTCGCGCTGATAGACTTCCCGGGCTTCGCCGGTGGCGTATTTCAGCGCCTGCGCGTAGTTCTCATCGTTCAGCACACTGTCATAAGAGGAACGGTGGCAGGTGGGGATTTTCTCTCCCGTAGCGGGATCGTCCACATACTCGATGCCGTACTTGCAGAGGACCAGGCCCCAATAGGCTTCGGCCTCCCTGGGAAATTCAACGACAAGGGACTGATACATTCCCGCAGCCGTGTCAAATTCGCAGGCGAAACGGAGCCGATTCGCTCGTTTGAAGAGTTTCATCTTCTTGTCGTTGTCCGCGCTGGGGACGGTCTGTCTGGAGCCGCAGTATTCACACTCCGCGACTGTTTCCTTTCCTCTGATTTTGAGGGTCCCCCCGCACATTTTACACTTGAATTGTTCCATGTTGTTCTCCTTTCTCTATTCTCTGTCCTTCCACGAGTTTTTCAGCTTATCTCTTTTGTGTAAACTGTAACTTCCCCTCCTTTAAATAAGGAAGGGCCTTTCCACCCAAATTTCCGAGCGGTTTTGATTACATTATCATCTGCCGGAAGCCCGGCGTACTTCAACGGAAACTTTTTGGTATGTGACGTTACAGGACTGTCCAACGACGCCCCCGCATCCAGCAACAGTCGAATGAGTTCCTCGTTTGCTTTCATAAATGCCAAATACAAGACGGGAACATCAGAGACGGGATCAGCATAGTGGCTTATGTAAACGGCGTTTGGATCTGCGCCTGCTGCCAACAGGATACGCATCATTTCGACATCAGGGTTGTACAAAATCACATCGGCCAGGCTAGAAATATTTTTTATAGTGTAGTCACTAGAGCCGTACCTCGTGTAATCATTGTATAAATAGTTGGGGTCAGCGCCGTAATTCAACAGCAACTGAACCATATCCCTGTCTTTTGCACTCCGTATGGTTTCCGAAAGGCATGTGTATGATACATCCTTCTTAGATTCGTATTTATATTTATAAGTATAATCCCGTCCCGTATTGGGATCAGCACCGTTCAGCGCCATGATTCCAAGCTGTACCGTGTTGTCTGCCTGGGACAGCGCCTGCGCCCGAATCTGGGATTCCAGACGGTCAGTCTGCGTGGAAGGACTGTTGTCGAATAGTTTGTCGATCCCGCGCAGCAGATCCTGAACTGCGCCCACTTTGCCCAGGTCCTGCGCCTGTAATTTGGCAAACTCTTTCGGCATATTATAGGCATCGATTCCCTTAAAACACGGAATCAACGTCTTTTTCTTTCCGGCAGCAATCAGCTTCAAGAAGCGGTTCCACTCGTTTTTCACCCATACCGCATGGAAGTACTCATAGTCTGTCCCAACGACGAGCATGACCCTGGCGGAGTTCAGCGCCGCGAAGATATACGGCTCGTACTCCCGCCCCAGCTTGTCCTCCAACGAGATACGGGAGAAAAATACCCGATAGCCCTTTTCGGTCAGCGCATCATAGATGTCCTGCGCCAAAACGCTGTCGATGGTTCGGTTGCCATCCTCATCCGCCTCTTTGTAGCAGATGAAAATGTCATAAGCGGTTTCTTTGCTGGAAACTTCTATAATCTGCTGACGTAGCTGTTCAATCGCTTTGGCCTCTGCGCGGTACACCTTGCGGCCGACGGCGTCCGTGTTTTCCATTGTCTGGTCATAATTTGGATCATCCAACACGCTGTCAAACGAGGAACGATGGCATGTGGGGATTTTTGCGCCGTAGCGGGGTCGTCTACATACTCGATGCCATACTTACAGAGGACTAGGCCCCAGTAGGCTTCCGCCTCCTCCGGGAAATCGGCGACAATACCTTCGTATACAGCCTCGGCCTTGTCGAACTCGCACGCCCGCAATAAGCGTCCCGCTCTTCCCAAAAGAGTGAGCTTTTTGGCATTGTCGGCACGCGGCACAGTTTGCGTTGTACCGCATACCGCAGTATTCGCACTTCGCGGTACTCATCCCTTCTGTAATGTCCAAATCGCCACCACACATTTTGCATTTACAAACGGTCATTCTACGCTTGGCCTCCCTATCTGTTTTCTTACAAGATGATTTCGGGTCAGCGGCAATACATATGTTAATGCCCCTTATTTGCCTTGCACAGCGCATTTCGCGCAGCCAAATCCTTTGCCATTTTCTCGCACAGGGCCATCGCGCTGGCGTTGTCTCTCCCTCGTATCGCTGATTTTAAAGAGGTTTCCAGCGCGGCAAGATCCTGTTCTGCCTCTGTGGTTGCCGCGCTGCTGACAGAATCACTATATCGAATCTTTTCGGCCAGCTCCTGCAACTCGCGCTTCAGCGCCTCGTCCCCTGCCTGTTCGATGAGGGCAAGTATTTCGCCGCGGAATTGACGCATAAAGCCCGTGTTCGCCGCGATTTTATCGTCATATGACTCAACATAATCCCTCGCGCTGCTTGATGTGATATGACCGACAGCGGCAGCGCCAGTCAGTAGGACAAAAACAACGATGGGAATCCAGACCTGAATCTGCGGAACACCGAAGGAAAGCAGAATAAAGAGAATGGCAGCAATTAGCGTAGCACACACATAAAAAATACCGATGCGCAAAACTGGGTACCCGTAAAACTTGCTCTTTGTCGTCTTGGCATCCTGAAAAGCAACCCTGTCCACAACGAGAAAGAACAGGAGCGAAAAGAGGACAAAGGCATCCGAGACCCAAAAAGTTGCCGTTTTAGGAAACGGCACAGCAAAGGCCACAATATTACAGGCAGCGAATAGGACAGCACAAATAGCAATTAATCTTCCCTGTGATTTCATTTTTAGTACCTCTCTCTCAGAATTGATACGAATCGTCTGGTTTGGGTGACGCCGCGCGATTCGCTGCGGCAGAATTGCGTAGCGCGCTGCGTCACATTCTGCTCAACACCTCTTTGACCTTTTCGTCGTAGAGTGCCTGCGGTATTAGCTGGTTATCCAGCATTGCTTTCAGCTGTTTCAGAGTCGCAACCGGATCCTCAGCGGCAGGCTGGGAGGGAGGCGTCTGAGCCGCTTGCGGCACGGTCGGTTCCGGTGCTGCGACAGGCTGGGAGGAAGGCGTCTGCGCCACCTGCGGCGTGGGAATTGTCCCCAACGAGGCTACGCCCTGGAACGTATCCTTTGTCATGCCGATGATGCTGCCCATCGCGCCTAGCGAAACGCCGAGGCCCGCGAGATCTCCCAGCGCACTTCCGCCCGTTTCTCCTCCGGTCAGGCCGTGCTTCATGGCCTCCATGCCGACCTGTCGGGCAGTCTCTTCCTGGTAACTATAGCCCTTCATCCGCATTTCTTCCGCCTCAGCAGCTGCCTTCATCCGATATGCCTCCGCCTCGGCCTGGGCGCCAATCAGCTTCCGTTGCGCAGCGGTTTCCGCCTCGACCAAAATGCGTCCCCGCTCTGCTTCCGCCTTACTCTTTTCCTGCATAGCGATAAACTGAGCACCATACAGGCCCTTCATTTTCATGTAAGCGTCGTGACTTGGGTCCGACTCATCATCTTCCGGAGTGACAAATCTCACAATGTAAAACTCCGGCATTGACAGGCCGTACTCTACCAGGCCCTCATTGATTTTTCTGCACAGTGCTTCCGAAAGAGCCTCCATGTGTTCATCAATTTCCAGGATGCTGATGGCCTCCTGCCGAATCACCCCCGCGAGATAACTCTTTACCTTCGTCATAATCAGGGCGCGGAAATAACCGGTCATTTTTGACAGGGCGGAATCATATTTCTTCTGCTCTGCCGCGTCTCCCTCCTGCGCGTCGAGAGAAGGTTCCATAATCAGCCCATTGGTGGTCCCCACCAGTTTTAACAAGATCCGCTTGGAATCGACAACACGGATATTAAATTCACCACTTGCGCCAATGGAAACATGCATTCCGGAGATAGGGTCAAACACGCGGACCTTTGTATCCGTTCCCCACTTGATGCCCATCTGTGTCGCAAGGTTGACAAAATAAACCTCCGTGTGGAACGTCGCTTTTGTATCGCCTGTCGGCAACTTGTATAGCTGGTTCATGAGCGGCAGATTCTGAGTTTCCAACGTATAACGACCAGCGCCAAAAACGTCTAACGCCTGCCCGTCACGGAAAAAAACAGCTTCCTGACTCTCGTGGACAATCAGCTGGGACCCCGTGTTAAAATCCTCAATGGGATGCTTCCAGATAAAGGTGCTGTTGTTGCCCTCGTATTTAATAATGCTGGCAAGCCCTTCCCGGGCATATTTTTCCTTGGCTGCCTCCCGCTGCACGTCGATTTTGCAGTCGCAAATGGGGCAAATGTATGGCTCTTTGCCAGTCCCTTCGCTGGCCGTCAAGCCGACGCCACACTCAGG
Organism: Clostridiales bacterium; assembly: GCA_021203325.1. GTDB lineage: Bacteria > Bacillota > Clostridia > Oscillospirales > Oscillospiraceae > Onthomonas. The sequence goes on from JAJQBL010000002.1 coordinate 10,892, forward strand.
GCACTTGAATTTTATGAATTTCTGGCCCGTGGATGGAGCAATTTCGTTTCCGCAGACCGGGCATCTGGGTGTTTTTTTGCCTTGGCCATAAATCACATTGTTTTCACAATGCGGACATTTCACGGATGTCATACGCTCTGTACGGACATCAATTTCTGTACCACAGCCACTGCATGTAATTTTCTTCTGAACGAGACCTCTCAGGCCATTATAGGCAGTCACATAATTTCCGCAGTGCGGACACTCCATTGCAAATTTACCCACAATAACACTCTCCCTCATGATTGTTTTATAATAAGTGCATGAATACAAATTTCCGTAATTCTAAAAAATCCATTTTCAAACATTTTCATTATACCAGTAAACGGAATTAAAAGCAACCCTTTCCGACAAATTAGTCGAATCCTGAGCGAGTCTGCATAAGAATTACAGCACGTGTTGGCTCATACCAATGAAGTGGGTATGCTAGATACGAGGAGGTAGACCCATCGCAGCAGACTGATTCCCCTGCACATCAACAAGGGGAAAACCATCGCACAGACGCTGAATGACCGGACAGACTACGCCAAAAACCCGGAAAAGACAGAAAAGGGGGATTTGGTCACGGCCTACGAATGCGACCCTTTCACGGTGGATGAGGAATTTATGCTGTCTAAGCGGCAGTATGAACACAGCACCGGGCGGCGGCAAAAGCACGATGTTATCGCCTACCAGATACGACAGGCCTTCAAACCCGGAGAGGTCACAGCGGAGGAGGCCAATGCAATCGGCTACGAGCTGGCGATGCGGTTCACCAAGGGCAAACACGCCTTTATCGTGGCCACCCATACAGACAGACCTCATATTCACAATCATATCATTTTCAACTCTACTACACTGGACGGGAGCAGGAAGTTCTAAAACTTTTATCTGTCCTATCTGGCCATTCAGAAAATCAGCGATAGGCTGTGTGTGCAGCATGGTCTCTCTATTATCGAACCGAAGACCTACCGGGAACGGACGAAGCGGACGGACTATCCGAAGAATCCCTCTTTCCGGGACGGCATTTGTGAGGCCATCGATGCCATTCTCCAGCAGAAGCCGGAGGATTTTGAAGCATTCCTGCGGATGCTGGAAGAGTATGGATATGAAATCAAGCGGGGAAAGCATATTGCCCTGAAGGGCAAAGACCAGCAGCGGTTTGTCCGTCTGCGGTCTCTCGGTGAGGGCTATTCCGAAGAAGAAATCCGGGCCGTCCTCGCCGGTACCAGAGAACCTCAGCCCAAGAGACACAAGAGGGAGAAGCAGTTCTCCGCAGCGCCGCCGAAGCTCCAGCTCCTGATTGACATCGAGGCAAAGAGAGCGCAGGGCAAGGGCGGCGGATATGTCCGCTGGGCGAAGAAAGTCAATTTGCAGCAAATGGCCAAGGCAGTATGCTTCGTCAAGGAGCATAACATCGGCACCTACGATGAGCTGGTGGAAAAGACGGACGCTGCCACTGCTCGATTCAACGAGCTTTCCGATTCCATCAAGTCGGCGGAGCAGCGTCTGGCTGAGATCGCCGCACTGAAAAAGCACATTATCAGCTATTCCCGGACGAAGGAGACCTATGCCGCCTATAAGAAATCTGGGTACAGCAAAAAGTTCCTGGAGGAACACCGGGAGGAAATCACCCTTCACAAAGCGGCAAAGGCGGCATTCAACCAGCTTGACGGTGCTGGCACTCGTGGAAAGGCCAAAATCCCCACCATTAAACAGCTCAATCAGGAGTATGCCCATGTGCTGAGTGGGAAGCCTGCAAATAAAAAGTCAAGCCCAAGATGAGCTTGACGAAGAAAATA
>JAJQBL010000136.1 GCA_021203325.1 Clostridiales bacterium
TTGGCGGAGCAAGAAAAGTAGGCCCCGCTTCCCTGGCAAGGGAAGGCCGGACAAAGTCTCGATAGCGAACGCAATCTAAGGAGTCAGTCCCCGCCGGAAGGGCAAAAACATATTTCCTCTATCCATCCTTGCCTAGAGAGAGACGCACCCCGGCGCACCCTGTGCGCCCTTACGGCGCCACCCCGAACCGCTCCATCCACAAATTCAGCTCGATCAGCCAGGCGATCATCTGAGGCCCGGCCATGAGCTGGCCGAACCAGGGCCTGCCGTAGTCCCCGGCGCTGACCAGCAGGCCGCTCCGGAGGGCGTCCTCATTCACCACGGCGTGGAGGGGGGCGTTGGGGTCGGCCAGGATGGACAGCAGCTTCTCCCGGGCCAGGGTCTCGAACCGGAGGTTGTGGGTCTTGGGATAGGGGGACTTGGGCCGGAGCCGCACCTCCTCCGGCAGGATGCCCGCCGCCGCGTCCCGCAGCACCGCCTTGCGCACCCCGCCCCGGCTCTTCATCTCCCAGGGGATGTTCCAGACGTACTCCACCACCTGCCGGTCACAGAAGGGCACCCGCACCTCCAGGCCGGAGTACATACTCATCCTGTCCTTCCGGTCCAGCAGGTTGGTCATGAACCAGACCAGGTTCAGCCAGGCGATCTCCCGCCGCCGGGCCTCCGCCCCCGTCTCCCCCTCCAGCCTGGGGGTCTCCGCCAGGGAGGCGTGGTATCTAGCCCGAACGCTTTCCTCCAAGTCCAGCCGCCGCACCAGCGCTGGGTCCAGCACCTCCGTCCGGGCGGAGAAGTCCATGCACCAGGGGAAGGTGTCCGCCGCCATCATGTCCGCCCGGTGGAACCAGGGATAGCCCCCGAACAGCTCGTCGGAGCACTCCCCGGACAGGGTGACGGTGTGCCGCCTCTTGATCTCCCCGCAGAAGTACAGCAGGGAGGAGTCCAGGTCGGCCATCCCCGGCAGGTCTTTCGCCTCCACGGCGGCGGGCAGAAGGTCCACCAGCGCCTCCTGGGTGCAGGTCAGAACGGTGTGGCGGGTGGAGAAGTCCTCCGCCATTCGCAGCGCCCAGGGGGCGTCGGCGTCTGGCTGGAAGGAGGAGGCGTGGAAGTACCGGTCGTTGCCGGTGTAGTCAAAGGAGTAGGTGGCGAGGGCTTCCCTGCCCTGGGCGGCGTACTCGGCGGCGGCCACGGCGGTGATGATGCTGCTGTCCAGCCCGCCGGACAGCAGGGTGGCCAGGGGCACGTCGCTGACCAGCTGGCGGCGGATGGCCCCGGTGAGCAGGGTGCGGAGGTGGGCCACCGTGTCCCCATAGGATTCCGTGTGGGGGCGGCTCTCCACGTTCCAGTAGCGGCGCACCCGCAGGCCCTCCCGGTCAAAGACCAGCAGATGGGCGGGCCGCAGCTCCTGAATCCCGGCAAAAACGCCGCTCCCCGGCGTCCGGGCGGGGGAGATGCCCAGCACCTCCCGCCAGCTGTCCTCGTCCGTCTCCGGGCGGATGCCGGGACAGGCAAAGAGGGCCTTCAGTTCGCTGCCAAAGACAAAGGCCCCGTCTTTCACCGTGTAGAAGAAGGGCTTCACCCCGAACCGGTCCCGGCAGCAGAACAGCTTTCCCGCCCGGCTGTCCCAGACGGCGAAGGCGTAGATGCCCTCCAGATGGTCCCCCACCCCCTCGCCGTAGGCCCGGTAGGCCTCCAGCAGTACCTCAGTGTCCGTCCGGGTGGCGAAGGTGTGCCCGGCGGCCATAAGGGCGCACCGCAGCTCCGGCGTGTTGTACAGTTCCCCGTTGTAGCACAGGGTCAGGCCGTCCTTTTCCATGGGCTGCTGGCCGTGGGCCGGGTCGATGACCGCCAGACGGCGGTGGGCCAGGGCGCAGTCCCGGCAGAACCACTCCCCGGCGTCGTCCGGCCCCCGGCGGCAGAGGGTCTCCCCCATGGCGAAGGTGGCCTCCCGCCACGGGGCCTCCCGATTGTCCCGGTCAAAGCTGCAAAAGCCTGCGATTCCACACATAGACATTCCTCCTCATTGGTTCAGTCTATGCGCTTTCCCGGCGGGGGTTACATTGTATCCAAATTTTTAATGACAAATCGGGAAAAAGGGGGTACACTATATTAGTGGCTAGCTGCTGGCTCTTAGCTCTTAGCGGTCAGCGACCCCTCCGCCCCCTTGCGGGGGCACCTCCCCTGAAAGGCAATGTCATCAACTTAAAGTGGCACACCCCTCCACCGGCTGCCGCCGGTCCCCGGCGGAGCTGTCAGCGAAGCTGACTGAGGGGTGGTCATAAGCTAACAGCTAACAGCTAACAGCTGCTGAATACTATCATCAAATCGAGGCATCCCCTATGAAAAAATATACTTATCCCCTTCTCGCCCTGCTCCTGGGCGCCGCAGGCGCCTGCGCCCGGGCCTGGCAGCTCAGCACCGCCTTTGAGGCGGACACCGGCCTGCTGACCCCCAACGCCCCGGCCACCCGGATGCTGCTGGGGGTGGCTATCCTGGCGGTGTGCCTGACCCTGGGGTGCGCCCTCTCCTGCGGGGGGAAACGGGCGGACTGCCGGGCGGCGGTGGGGGCCGCCTCCCCGGCGCTGCGGGGGCTGATGGTCCTCCCTGCCCTGGGCTACCTGCTGGCCGGGGTGACGCTGGTGGGGGAACAGCTCCCCTACTTCCCCGCCGGGGCCTCCACCCTGCTGGCCCTCTACCTGCCCCTGCTGTTGGGGGTGGTGCTGGTGGTCAGCGGGATAGGACTGCTGACGATTCTGAGGAAGCCGGACCCCGGGCAGTGGAAGCCGGGGACCCTGGCCATGGTCGCCATGCTGCCCGGCTTCGCCTGCTGCCTGATGCTGGTGTACCTGTACCATGAGAACGCCAACAACCCGGTGGTGGCCGCCTTCGCCTGGCCGGAGCTGGCCATGGTGGCGGCCATTCTGGCCTGGTACCGTCTGGCCCGGTTCGCCTTTCGGCCGGAGGGCTGCGTCCTGCCCTGCTGGTTCTGCCTGCTGGCCATGGCCCTCCAGCTCACCGTCCTGCCGGATGAATGGGGGACGCCCTTCCGGCTGGTGCTGGTGTCCAACCTGCTGTGGTTCGGCCTGCACCTGGGGCAGATGCTGGGCAGCATGACCGACGCCCCGGCCGGGGCGGAGCCGCCTGCGGAGCAGGACGGCGGCCCCCTCGCGCCGCCGGAACAGGAATAGCCGCTAGCTGTTAGCGACCCCTCCGCCCCCTTGCGGGGACACCTCCGCCGTCAGCGCAGCTGACTGAGGGGTTACTAACAGCTAATAGCTGTCAGCTTCTAGCCACTAGCCACTAACAGCTCCCAGTCATGCCTGCGTGTTGCCCCTTTGCCCCGCTCCGGGGGCGGAGGGCAACCGGTTTCCCTGCCCCGCCGCCCGCCGAAAGAAAAAAGGCGTTCCAAATCGGAAATGTTCTTGACAGTTGAGCGTTCTGGCATTAAAATAGAGATGGACTATTTTGAAAACCAACTTCCCGCCCCTTTGGGCTACGGGACGTTTGCTTCAATGGACAGGGCGGCCCAATGCCGCGCTTCCTTTTGATAGATTCAGGTGAATCCGGAACCGATGCGCGTGTTTTGCGTGCGGCGCTGCCGCATGGGGAAACCGCTTTGTTGTTGTGCGCCTGTTTCGTGGATATTGTGGATGGAAGTGTTTTCAATTTTCTCGTTTCGCGCTGGCGGGATGGCAGTCCCTCCGGCGCGGTTTCTTTTCGCAAAACTCCAGGTGAACCCAAAAAACAAAAAAATCTAAACAGGAGGTGTATTGTTACAGTCATGATTCCCGCAGTCATTACAGGCATTGTTTGCGCGGTTGTGTTTCTCGTAATCGGCATTGTGCTGGGCATCCAGATCCGCAAGAGCGAAGCGGAGAAGGAAATCGGCTCCGCCGAGCAGGAGGCCACCCGCATCGTCAACGACGCCATCAAGTCCGCCGAGAGCAAGAAGCGCGAGTCGCTGATGGAGGCCAAGGAGGAGATTCTGAAGGAGCGGGGCGTTTACGAGCAGGAGGTCAAGGAACGCCGGGCCGAGATCTCCAAGCAGGAGCGCCGTGTGCAGTCCAAGGAGGACACGCTGGACCGCAAAACCGATGCCATCGAGAAAAAGGAAGAAAAGCTGAACAACCGTCTGGCCGCCGCCGAGCGGGCCAAAGAGGAAGCGGAAAAGCTGAAGGACAAACAGGTGGAGGAGCTGGAGCGAATCTCCGGCCTCAGCGCGGAGGACGCCAAGGCCCTGATCATTCAGCAGGTGGAGAACGAAGTGACCCACGAGGAGGCTGTCAAAATCAAAGAGGTGAAGGCCCGCTACAAGGAAGAGGCGGATACCTACGCCCGGAACCTGATTGCCCAGGCCATCCAGCGCTGCGCCGCCGACCAGGTGGCGGAGGTGGCCGTCTCCGTGGTGCCGCTGCCCAACGACGAGATGAAGGGCCGCATCATCGGCCGGGAGGGCCGCAACATCCGCACGCTGGAGACCCTGACCGGTGCGGAGCTGATCATCGACGACACGCCGGAGGCCATCACCATCTCCTGCTTCGACCCCGTCCGGCGGGAAATCACCCGCATCGCCCTGGAGCGGCTCATCGCCGACGGGCGCATCCATCCCACCCGCATTGAGGAGATGGTAGAGAAGGCCAAGCGCGAGGTGGAGCAGGTCATCAAGGCCGAGGGCGAGCGGGCCGTGTTCGAGACGAACATCCACGGCCTCCACCCGGAGCTGGTGAAGCTGCTGGGCCGGATGCACTACCGTACCAGTTACGGTCAGAACGTGCTGAGCCACTCCATCGAGGTCTCCCACATCGCCGGGCTGCTGGCCGCCGAGATCGGCGCGGATGTGGCCACCGCCAAGCGGGCCGGCCTGCTCCACGACATCGGCAAGAGCGTTGACCACGAAATCGAGGGCAGCCACGTCCAAATCGGCGTGGATCTGGCCCGCCGGTATAAGGAGAGCGAGTACGTCGTCCACGCCATCGCCGCCCACCACAATGATGTGGAGCCCCAGACCATCGTGGCCTGCCTGGTGCAGGCTGCCGACGCCATCTCCGCCGCCCGTCCCGGCGCCCGCCGTGAAAACGTGGAGAACTATATCAAGCGTCTGGAGAAGCTGGAGGGGATTGCCTCCTCTTTCAAGGGGGTCAGCAAGGCCTACGCCATCCAGGCCGGCCGTGAGATCCGCATCATGATCAAGCCGGAGGAGGTCTCGGAGGACGAGATGACCATTCTGGCCCGGAACATCGCCAAGAAAATCGAGGAGGAGCTGGAGTATCCCGGACAAATCAAAGTCCACCTGGTACGGGAGACCGCCGCCGTCGATTACGCAAAGTAACGGAACACAGCAGGAGCCGCTGCAGCTGCAGCGGCTCCGTTTTTTTGCCCTTTGGTCAGTTCTCCGGGGAGGCGTCCTCCCCCTCCACGATGTGAAGCCGGTTGCCCTGAAAATAGTTGATGGCGGTGATGCCGTTCCGGTCGCAGACCTCCAGCGCCTCCGTCCACCAGTCCGTCACCTGGTCGATGTACCGGAAAAATTTCCGCATAACAAGGGCGATGGCGCACAGGATGACGGCAAAGAGCAGCGTATCCGACAGGGCGCTGTCCATGGCCACCCACACCACCAGTCCGGCGTACACTGCCACCAGCAGCCACCACCAGAACCCCCGGAACCGCTGCTCCAGCCGGTTCCGGCGGCGCATTTTCTCCGTGTATTCCTCCGGGGTGACGGGGGGCTTGCCCCGGCGGAGAATGCGCTGATTCTTCTGCTCATACTGCTTCAGCAGCTCTGCGGGCAGCGTGTCCTCCACCAGATCCATCATCCTGAGCTTCCGGGGCGGCTGGACGTTGTGGGCCCTGCGCCACCGGTACCGGACGGCGTAATAGACCAGCAGGTACCCGCCGCACCCGGCCAGCACCGCCCAGACGGGCAGCGACAGTTCGGGGAGGACAAACACCGTATCCGGCAGCAGGAACAGCGCCGCCACCAGCACCGCCAGAACGCCCAGCAGCAGGCCGGTGTACACCCCCATGGAGATGCGCTTCCACCGGAACATCAGCCCCTTCACCGCCATCCCCACCAGCAGGGACACGAACAGCCCCATGCCCCAGCCCAGAATGTAGCCGCTGACGTCGGTGGTCAAATCGGGCAGGGCGGCGTCCTCCAGATTGCACAGCAGCTCCAGCACCGTGAAGGCCAGCACCCATTTCGCGCAGGAGGCCAGACTGTTCAGAAAATCAATGCCCCGGCTCCGCCACCCCAGGCCGGAGCAGAACTGACGGCAAAAGACCTCCAAATCGTCGCCCACAATGCGCTTCACCGGCCGGCCCGCCTGCTGGGCGGTGAGGAACATATCCAGCAGCTCCCCCAGCAGCCGCTCCTGGGAGCTGTCGTCCATCCCCTGAGAGACGCAATATAGTTCGATGCGGTCAAAGGTTTGGTAATACTCTCCCTCCAACCGGTCCTTATAGTAAGCGTAGCTGTCCTTCATACACACCGCCTCCTCTCCGCCTCATTCCGGGGAAAAAGGACCCTGTCCGCCGCCCCGGTGACCTGACGATAGCTGACCAGAAAGGCGTCCAGCGCCTGCCGCCCCTCCTGGGTGATGGAATAGTAGTTCCGGGCCGGGCCCCGGGGGGACTTGGCCTGGCGGCGGGAGACATAGCCCCGCTTGTCCAGCCGGGTCAGCAGGGGGTAGAGGGTGCCCTCCATCAGACCCTCGAAGCCGCAGTCCTCCAGCTCGGCCAGCAGGGCGTAGCCGTAGGTCTCCCCTCTGGCGATGACGCTGAGGACGCAGCCCTCTAAAATGCCCTTCAGCAGCTGGCTCTCCTCCATGAATATCGCTCCTTTCCTGAGTCACTATTATGTTTTGCATAGTAGCTATGACAATAGAATAGCACAGCTATTTGGTATTGTCAAGTAGCTGTGCTGATTTTTTAGTGATTAGTGGCTAGTGATTAGTGACCCCTCCGCCCCCTGCGGGGGCGGAGGGGTGGAAAGCCGCAAGGCAGCCCGGGCGCACAATGTGCGCCCCTACTGGGTCAGGGAAACGCACTGTTCCGCTGAGCGGAATCACGCAGCCGTACAGTCAGATTTCCACGACCAACGGACAACAAAATTGCCGCCCGTTCCGCCGTCAGGCAGGAACGTGGGCGGCAATCCCCGCCAGCCGCCATCGGCGGCAGCTTTGGTGCGTAATAAGTTCCATCGTCTGTTGCCTGACAGTCCACCCGCTTGAGGAACAAGGCGGAGCCGCCGGTGGGATACGGGGAGATTCTCAAGAGGGGGTTCGCAGAACTCCCTCTTGAGCCGCCTTCTTTCCCCCATTTCTTGGCGGAGCAAGAAATGGGGCCCGCCCGGAGGGCAAAGCGTAGTTCCTTTATCATGCTTCATCTAAGGAGATATGTGGTCAGGCGCATACTGTGCGCCCACCCTACTCAAACTGCGAGGCGTACATCTTATAGTAGAACCCTCCTTGTGCCATCAGCTGGGCGTGGGTGCCCTGCTCCACAATGTTGCCCTGGTTCACCACCAGAATCCGGTCGGCGTTCTGGATGGTGGACAGCCGGTGGGCGATGACGAAGCAGGTCTTGTCCTTCATCAGGTCCCGCATGGCGGCCTGAATCTGCCGCTCGGTGTTGGTATCCACGTTGGAGGTGGCCTCGTCCAGAATCAGCATCTTCGCGTCGTACAGCATGGCCCGGGCGATGGTCAGCAGCTGCTTCTGCCCCTTGGAGATGTTGCCGCCGTCCTCGCCGATGACGGTGTCGTAGCCGTCGGGGAGCTGCATGATGTAGTGATGGATGTTGGCGGCTTTGGCCACGGCCATGACCTCCGCCCGGGTGGCCCCCTCCTTGCCGTAGGCGATGTTCTCATAGATGGTGCCGTTGAAGAGCCAGGTGTCCTGCAACACCATGGCGTAGGCCCGGCGGAGGCTGTGGCGGGTCACGTCCAGAATCTCTCTGCCGTCCACCAGAATCTCCCCCTCGTCCACGTCGTAGAACCGCATCAGCAGGTTGATGATGGTGGTCTTGCCCGCCCCGGTGGGGCCGACGATGGCGATCAGCTTGCCTGCGTCCGCCTCCAGGCTGAAGTGATGGATGATGGTCTTGTCCGGGGTGTAGCCGAAGGACACGTCCCGCAGCTCCACATCTCCCCGCACATCCTCCAGGTCGGCAGCCCCCAGCCGGTCCTCCGGCTCCTCCGGCTGGTCCAGCAGGGTGAACACCCGGTCGGCGGCGGAGAGGGCGGAGTAGATTTCGTTGATGATGTTGGCAATCTCGTTGATGGGGTTGGAGAACTTCCGGGAGTACAGCACGAAGGAGGAGATATGCTCCAGGGACACCGCGCCCCGCAGGTACAGCAGCCCCCCGAAAATGCCGATCAGCGCCAGCCCCAGGTTGTTGATGGAGCCAACGGTGGGGCCGATGGTCATGCCGTAATAGCTGGCATGGTAGAAGGCATCGGCGGCCTCCTCGTTGATGGCGTTGAACTTGTGGAGGAAGGTATCCTCCTGGGCGTAGGCCAGCACCGTCTTTTGGCCGGAGAAGATTTCCTCCGCATAGCCGTTCATCTTGCCGTAGGCGGCGGAGCGCTTGGAGAACAGGGGCCGGGTGATCTTCCCCATCCGCTGGGTGTAAATCACCGCCAGGGGGATGGTGACGGCCATGGTCAGGGTCAGGACGGGGCTGATGTAGATCATCATCGCCAGGGAGCCGACGATGGTGACCACGCTGGTCATGATCTGCACAATGTCGGTGGAAATGCTGAGGCAGGCCACGTCCACGTCGTAGGAGACATGGCTGATGATGTCGCCGGCGGCGTTCTGGTCGAAGTACCGGACGGGGAGGTGCATCAGCTTGTCGAAGATTTCGCTGCGCATCTGCCGGCCAATCCAGCGGCCAACGTGCATCATGATAAAATTGATGACCAGGGTCAGCAGGGAGGAGGCGACGTAGCACACCAGCATCAGCCCGGCGTAGTGAAATACGTTGTCAAAGTTCACCTGTCCCGCGCCGGCCTCCGCCTCGGCGATGGCCTTCCCGGCCAGGGTCGGCCCGGCCAGGGCCAGGAGATTGCTGACCAGACACAGCGTCAGGGCCAGAATCATCAAAAATTTGTAGCGCCCCGCGTAGCTCAGCAGCCGGAGCATGGTGCTCCGCTTATTTTTCAGGCGGCGGCCCTGAATGGCGTCGCCCGCCGCCTGGGGGGGCCTGGTTTCTGGGTGGCATATGATTCCCTCCTTACGTGATGTCGCCCATCTGGGACTGGTAGATGTCCAGATAGGTGGGGCAGCTTTCCAGCAGCTCCTGATGGGTGCCGTAGCCGATCATCTTCCCCTGCTCCAGCACCAGAATGTGGTCTAGATTCATGATGGAGCTGACCCGCTGGGCAATCATGATCAGGGTGGAGCTGCTGTAGCCGGTCTGAATGGCCTTCCGGAGGGCGGCGTCCGTCCGGTAGTCCAGGGCGCTGGAGGAGTCGTCCAGCACCAGAATCTCCGGATGGTCGGCCACCGCCCGGGCCACCAGCATCCGCTGCTTCTGGCCGCCGCTGAGGTTGGCCCCCTTGATGTCCGCCCGGTACTGATAGCCCTGCTCCAGCCCCTCGATGAAGTCGGCGATGTTGGCGGTTTGGGCCGCCTGGCGCACCATCTCATCCGACAGGTTCCGGCCAAAGGAGATGTTCTCCCGGAGGGTGTCGTTGAAGATGGTGTCGTTCTGGAACACCACGCCGAACATCTCCCGGAGGGTGTCCCTGTCGTAGGTGCGCACGTCTTTGCCCCGGATGTAGACGCCCCCCTGGTCGCAGTCGTAGAACCGCATCAGCAGGTTGACGATGGTGGTCTTGCCGCTGCCGGTGGCCCCGATGATGCCCAGGCTCTCCCCCGGCCGGAGGGTGAAGCTGATGTCGGAGAGGCACTGCTCCCCGGTCTTGTGATAGCTGAAGCTGACGTGGTCAAAGACGATATGGTTGGCGGGGTCCATGGCGGGGCCGGGGGCCTCCAGCACCGGCTGGTCGTCCCCGGTCTGCAAAATCAGGTCGATCCGGTCGGCGGAGGCGATGGCCTTGGAGGCGGTCATGAAGATACGGTTCAGCCCCATGACCCCCTGTAAAATCATGTTGAAGTAGGTCAGGAAGGCCAGAATCACGCCGGGCTGGATGGCCCCGCTGTTCACCCGGTAGGCCCCCACGATGACCACCAGGGTCAGGCCGATGTTCAGCGCCAGCTGCATCACCGGGCCGGGGGTGGCCATGGTGATGCTGGCCCGGACGTCGTTGGCGGTGAGGGTTTCGTTGGCCTGGCGGAACCGCTCCCGCTCATACTGCTCCTTGGACAGGGCCTTCACCACCCGGATGCCGGTGATGTTCTCCCGCAGCACCTGCACCACCCGGTCCACGCTGGTCTGCACCTTTGTGTACAGGGGGATGCCGTACCGGGTGATGCAAAACACCGCCACACCCAGAATGGGCACCATAATGCACAGGATGCCGGACAGGGCCGGGTCCATCACCATGGTGACGACAATGCCCCCCAGCAGCATCATGGGGGAGCGGATGCCCATGGCCTGCACGGACACCATGAAGTCCTGGACGTTGTAGGAGTCCGAGGTCATCCGGGAGGTCAGGGAGGGCAGGCCGAACCGGTCGAACTGTGCCCCGGACAGGTTGATGGTCTTTTGGAACAGGTCATAGCGCAGGGAGCGGATGCAGTCCTTCCCCACAAAGACGGCGGTGCGGTTGGCCTTCACGTTCAGGGCGCGGACCAGAATGGCCGCCCCAATCATGCAGCAGCCCCACAGCAGCACCATGGAGGCGTGCCCCTGGGGCACCACCACGTCGATGATATGCTCCAGAATGTAGGGGATCATCAGCTCCCCCAGGGTGCCCAGGGTTTTCAGGGTCATGCTGAGGCCGATGCGCTTCCCCTGCTTCTTCATATAACGGAAAATCAGATTCATTGGGGCGGTTCCTCCTCTCTCGGTTCCGGCGGACGGTACTGGGGGTGCCTGGGCGGCAGGGTCTCCCAGTGGGCGCGGAGCTTGGTCAGGATGCGCACCAGCTCCGCCTCCTCCTCCGGCGTCAGGCAGTCGTAGAGCATGGCCCGCCGTTCCTGTCGGGCCGCCTCATGCTCCGTCAGGTCGACAATGCCCGCAGGGGTGATGGTCACGATGCACCGGCGCTTGTCCGCCTCATCCCGCTGGCGGGTGATGAAGCCGGCGTTCTCCAGCTTGGTCAGTATCTCGCTGGTGGAGCTGGACTGGATGTGCAGCAGCCCCTGCAGCTCCTGCTGGGTCATGGCCCCGCGGCTATGCAGCAGGTAGAGGATGCGCCCCTGACCCTTTCCCCGGCCCAGATAGTGGTGGAGAAACCGGGTGGCGTACTCCATCAGCTCGTAGAGCTGCTCCCGGCAGGGAGAGGTGGATGTATTTGGTTCCTGTTCCATGGGATTCCCTCATTTCTTTTTGCAATCTTATCTTCTCGGTACCGAGAAATTATACACCGGACGAAGCAGCTTGTCAAGGTACCACAGGAAAATTTGGGGGAAATTGCCCATGCTCCGCCGCACACAAAAAACCGCCCCCGGAAGGCGCACTTCCGGAGGCGGTTGTTGCAGGAAAAGGTTGTCTGTGGGGCGAACAGGCCCCTTCGGCTCAGTCCGCCAGGGCGGCGGTGATGATGGCCATGGAGTAGACCTCCATGCCGTTGCAGCCGCGGGACAGGTCGTTGATGGGGGCGTTCAGGCCCAGCAGGATGGGGCCGTAGGCGTCAAACTGGCCAAGACGCTGAGCGATCTTGTAGCCGATGTTGCCGGCGTTGATGTCGGGGAAGACAAAGACGTTGGCGCGGCCGGCCACCGGGGAGTTGGGGCACTTGGTCTCGGCCACACGGGGGGAGACGGCGGCGTCGAACTGCAGCTCGCCGTCGATGTTCAGGTCGGGACGCATCGACTTGGCGATGCGGGTGGCCTCGATCATCTTGTCCACATCCTCGCCGGCGCCGGAGCCGTGGGTGGAGTAGCTCAGGAAGGCGATCCGGGGGTCAATGCCAAAGACCTTGCCGCACTCGGCGCAGTAGATACCGGTCTCGGCGATCTCCTGGGCAGTGGGCTTGATGTTGATGGCGCAGTCGCCAAAGGCCAGCACCTCGTTTTCACCGGTGGCGGAGGGACGCACCAGAATGAAGCAGGAGGACACGCTGTTGTAGCCCGGCTTGGTCTTGATGATCTGGAGGGCGGGACGGACGGTGTCGGCGGTGGAGTAAGTAGCGCCGCCCAGCAGGGCGTCGGCCACGCCCATCTTCACCAGCATGGTGCCGAAGTAGTTGCCCTGATGCAGCATGGGGATGGCCTTCTCCGGGGTCATGCCCTTCTTCTTGCGCAGCTCACAGAACAGATCCACCATCTCGTCAAACCGGTCCCAGTTGTCGGGGTCGATGATGTTGGCGCCCCGGACGTTGTAGCCCGCGTCCTCAGCGGCGGCGGCAATGGCGTCGGGGTTGCCCACCAGAATGGGGGTCAGGAAGTTGCTGGCCAGCAGGCGGGACGCAGCCTCCAGGATGCGGGGGTCGGTGCCCTCCGTGAATACGATGGTCTTCGGGTCAGCCTTCAGCTTCTGGATCATGCTGCCAAAACCAAAACTCATAAATTTCAGCCTCCTATAGCAATCATCAAAAATGTTATCAGTAATTTGACGCATGGAACCATCCCTT
>JAJQBL010000026.1 GCA_021203325.1 Clostridiales bacterium
AGGACGCGAAGGGCTGGCCGGGCGCACACTGTGCGCCCCTACTGCTTTCACCCAGACCAACATGGATAGCTAAAACAAATCGTAATAACACAAAAGGAAACTACAAAATGGATTCAATCAAATTGGAAGTCCCCTGCTACCTGGGGGTGGAAAAGCTGGTGGCGGACGAGCTGAAACGCCTCCACATGGCCGACGTCCGGGCGGAGAACGGCCGGGTCAGCTGCCGTGGGACGCTGGCCGACATTCCCCGGCTGAATCTGAACCTCCGGGTGGGGGCCCGGGTGCTGCTGGTACTGAACGAGTTTACCGCCACCACCTTTGAGGAGCTGTTCCAGGGGGTGCGGGCGGTGAACTGGCAGGACTGGATTCCCAAAGACGGGGCCTTCCCGGTGAAGGGCTACTCCATCTCCAGCACCCTCCACTCCGTCCCCGCCTGCCAGTCCATCGTGAAGAAGGCGGCCTCCGCCAAGCTGGGCCAGATGTACGGCACCGAATGGTTACCGGAGACCGGGGAGACCTACCAAATCCGGTTCTCCATCCTGAAGGACGAGGTTCACATCTGCCTGGACACCACCGGCCCCGGCCTGTACAAGCGGGGCTATCGTGCGGTGGGGGTGGAGGCCCCTCTACGGGAGACGCTGGCGGCGGCGCTGGTGCTGCTCTCCGGTTACAAGGGGCTAGACCCCTTCTGCGACCCCTTCTGCGGCAGCGGCACCATCGCCATTGAGGCGGCGCTGATCGCCAAGAACCGCGCCCCCGGCCTGAACCGGGACTTCTCCGCCGAGGCGTGGAGCTGCCTCCCCCGGCGGGCGTGGATGGACGCCGCCAACGAGGCCATGGACAAGGAGTTTGACCGGGCCTATGACATCTGGGGCGGCGACATCGACCCCGCCGCCATCGCCATCGCCCAATCCAACGCGGAAAAGGCAGGCGTGGAGGATACCGTCCGATTTGAACAATATGACGCACGACGTTTCTACTCCACCAGCCCCTATGGGCGCATCGTCACCAACCCGCCCTACGGGGAGCGGCTGATGGATGAGGCGGAGGTGGCCCAGCTCTACCACGACTTCGGCCACACCGTTTCCCTGCTGCCGGAGGGTTGGCGGGTGGCCATCCTGTCCAGCTACGAGGGCTTCGAGACCGCCTTCGGAAGGCGGGCCAGGAAGAAACGGAAGCTGTACAACGGCATGATCAAATGCGACCTGTTCTATTACGGCAAGGTTTGAAGGGCGATGCCCCATAAAATACAGGATAACACACATAATATCTATGATACTGCACAAGCGGTTTCAGTCGGTAAAACCCGGCGTGGGTCTGTTGCCACTGATACTGCATAAAATATACACGATACTGCACGATTAGAAAGGACTGTCCCCATGAGTATTTTCAATCAGCTGGCCCCCTCCGAAGTGACGGCCCGCATCACCAACGCCTTTTCCGGCGACAAAAACCGCCGCCCCTCCGAGACGGAGAAGCTGCTGGCCAGGATGGACGAGGCCAGCGCCGTCATGAGCGAGGTGGAGCTGCTGCTGGACGAAATCGCCAAGTGCGAGGAAAAGCTGGACGATCTGGAGCAGGCGCTGAAGCATCCGGCGAAGAAGTCCCGCATCCCCATCCTGCGCCACTTCCTGAACGCCACCGGCAACACCGACGAGGCCGAGACAAAGAGCCAGATTCTGGCCTACCGCTCCATGCTGGCGGGGCTGAACGGCCACCTGCTGCAAATTGTCCTGCATCAGTGCAAGAACCTCCTGTTTTTGGGGGATTACCTCTACCCCATTGCCGTCAGCGAGCTGAAAGATTACCTCTCCACCGGCAAGGCCCAGACCCTGGAGGAGGCTTTGGGGCTGTATGAGGCCAACCTGGCCCGCTGGCGCTCCGGCACCACGGAGCAGAGCAGGGTGCGCCGGGCGGACGACCAGGCCAGACGGATGGCGAAGGTGTTGAAGGAAGCCAGGACGATGTGAGTGGGAGGGGCGGGCCCTCCCCTGCCTTTTTTCCTTAGATAAGGTATGATAAAGGAACTACGCTTTGCCCTCCGGGCGGGCCCCATTTCTTGCTCCGCCAAGAAATGGGGGAAAGAAGGCGGCTTAAGAGGGCCGCTGTGCGTCCCTCTTAAGAATCTCCCTCTATCCCGCTGGGGCTTCGCACTATCCAATTTATAAGTGGTCTATCAGGCAACAGACGATGTGACTTGTTACGCACCAAAGCTGCCGCCGATGGCGGCTGGCAAACTTTTCTGTTATCGGTTGGTCGTGGAAATCTGACTGCGAGGCTACGTTTGTACGTCTCAATGCAACGAATTTAATTCCAAATTGTTATATTCATTTCAATTATACGAATTGTATTCAGAAAGGAGCCACCATGCACCCACCTGCAACCTCCGCCCGCCTCCTCCCTACCCCGCTGGGCCCCCTCCTGCTCCGGGCCTCCGGCGGCAAGCTCACCGGCGTGAGCCTCCTGACGGACGGAGAATTGGACGATAATCCTGTACTATCCGAGCAGGATATTGATAAACCCGTCCTGGAGCAGACCGAAGCGCAGCTCACCGCCTATTTCCGGGGAAATCTCAGGGCTTTCACCCTGCCCCTGGCCACGGAGGGCACTCCCTTCCAGCAGGCGGTATGGGCGGCCCTCCGGGCCATCCCCTACGGCGAGACCCGCACCTACGGCCAGATCGCGGCGGCGGTGGGCCGCCCCAAAGCCGCCCGGGCGGTGGGCGGAGCCTGCCACGCCAATCCCCTGCTCATCGTCACCCCCTGCCACCGGGTGGTGGGCAGCGGCGGGGCGCTGACCGGCTTCGCCTGCGGGCTGGCGGCAAAAGAACAGCTCCTGGCGTTGGAGCGAAAGGAGGAACTTCCCTGTGAACCATAACGATCCTCTGAAGAAGGCAGCGGTGAAGGGCTTTCAAATCTGCCTGATCTGCGCGGCGGCGCTGCTCCTCGGTTCCGCCGTCCCCATTCTGGGCTACCTGGGCGGGCTGTTTGACAGCCAGAAGGTGCTGGCCCTGGGGCTGGTGCTGCTGATCGTGGGGACGGTGCTGCTGGTCACCGGCTTCTTCGGCTTCGTGAAGCTGCTGGGGCTGGGAAAAGGGCAGCCCACTGACGGCCCGAAGGACGAGGATGGCTGTTAGCTGTTGGCCCTTAGCTGTTAAAACCCCTCCACCGGCTAACGCCGGTCCCCCTCCCCTTGTGCCCCGGACACAAAAAAAGCTGCCCTGACGGGAGTCAATCGTCAGGGCAGCTTTGGTTCAGCGCATTTGAATGGAGAAGGAGATGCGCTGCGGATTCGCGATTACTTACTTGCTGTTGCGGAACAGGTGGGAGAAGCGGCGGCGCTCCTTCACATCATTGACCTTGGCGGCGTCCCAGTTCATCTGGCTGATGGGAGCATAGAAATCGTAGCAGCCCAGGTTGACATCATTTTCCATAATCATAACAAATACCTCCAAAAAAGTTAGAAAGATTAGAATTTTAAGTGGTGCGTTCTCAGGTTTACTTGGCCTTGTGCAGCAGATGGGTCATCACATGGACCCGGTTGTGGTCGTTCACCCGGACGCTCTGGCCGGCATCCGACCAGGGCTGTCCGGCGGCAGCATAGAATTCGAAGCTGCCCAGCGTTGTGTCACTTGCCATTACCATAATCAAATACCTCCATTTCCTGTGAGGGGTTTTGCCTCTTGCGTTCCCCTCTTGTTGATACTATAATAGCACAAAAGCGGGCAGATGCAATATGCCTGCAACCTAAAGGTTCGGCTCTGTTTTGTGCTGTAAGCACCAAATCTTGGAGAAATAGATTTTTACTGCGAAGGAAACCGGGTGCGCAGACACTAATTGACGGCATTTGTGCAGAAAAAACTTACTGTGAAGGGAGAAATTCACGATGGCCCTGACTCTGCGGGAGCTTTACAACGAAATGCGGGAGCGGTTCCACCTGCGCTGCCTGGCCTCCGACAACGACGCCCTGGACCATGTGGTGACCTGGGTGCATCTGGCGGAGGACGTCAGCATTGCCGACTTCTTCTGGGGGAACGAGCTGCTGGTCACCACCGGCTACGGCGCGAAGGACGCGGCGGGGCTGATGCGCATGGTTCAGCGGCTGAACGAGACGAAATGCTCCGGCCTGGTCATCAACCTGGGCAAATACATCACCGAGGCCCCGGAGGAGGTCATTCAGTTCTGCGAGAAGAACCGCATGCCCCTCTTTGCCATGCCCTGGGAATTTTCCGTCACCGCCTTCGTCATGGCCTCCTGCTCCCGCATCGACCAGAGCAATCAGGACATGAACCGGCTGGCCCGTGCCGCCATCAGCGTCATCCTCTCCCCCAACGCCGCCGGCACCGACCGGGAGCGGCTGCTGGACTACTTCGACAACGACGCCGGATACCAGATGCTGGTGGTGTTCGTGGAGGTGCCGGAGAGCGACCGCCGCCTGGGCATCCGCCGGGCGGAGCTGCGGTTCCACACCGCCCTGAACAAGTGGGGATTTCAGTATCTGGTGTTCACCTATGAGCAGCGGTTCGTCCTCCTGCTGAACCAGAAGGACATCGCCGTGACGGAGGAGATCGCCCACACCGTCCTGGACACCTACCGGGCCACCTACGGCTATGAGGAGCAGGACCTCCGCATCAGCATCGGCATCGGCTCCCCGGTGAAGGACGTGACCAAGCTGGACGCCGCCTATTATTCCGCCGTCTCCGCCGTCCGCCGGGCACAGCTGACCCACACCGACCTGGTGCTGTTCCGGGATATGGGGTTTTACAAGCTGCTGTACTCCATCCCCGACGACGATCTGATGCTGGACTACTATCAGGAGGTCATGACCCCCCTGCTGGAACACGACCGGCGCCACGGCAGCAACTATAAGGAGACGCTGTTCCGCTACCTGCTCCACGACGGCAGCCTCCAGGCGGTGGCGGATGAGATGTACACCCACCGCAACACGGTGAACTACCGCATGGGCCGCATCCGGGAGCTGCTGGGGAACCCTCTGGCCACCCACAGCGACTGCCTGCCCTATCTGCTGGCCTACCACATTGCGGTGATTTTGAAGATACAGGACGACTATGAAGCGTAGGAGGAAACCACCATGATCTGCAACCTCTGCCCCCGCCGGTGCGGGGCGCTGCGGGACGAAACCCACGGTGAGGGCCTCTGCGGGATGCCGGAGGCCCCGGTGCTGGCCCGGGCCACTCTTCACCGTTGGGAGGAGCCGCCGGTGTCCGGCACGAAGGGCTCCGGGGCGGTGTTCTTCTCCGGCTGCCCTCTGGGCTGCGTCTTCTGCCAGAACGACCAGATCAGCCGCCGGCACTTCGGCGAACCCATCACCGAGGCCCGGCTGGGAGAGATTTTCCGGGAGCTGGTGAGCCAGGGTGCCCACAACATCAACCTGGTCTCCCCTACCCACTACGCCCATGTGCTGCGGCGGGTGCTGGCGGAGGAAAAGCCCCCGTTCCTGTGGTGTGGAACACGGGGGGCTATGAGCGGGTGGAGACCCTGCGGGGGCTGGAAGGGCTGGTGGACGTGTACCTGCCCGACCTGAAATATCTGGACAGCCAGGCGGCCGCCCGGTACTCCGGCGCGGCGGACTACCCGGAGACGGCGCAGGCCGCCATTCTGGAGATGTACCGCCAGACCGGCCCGGTGGTGCTGGAGGACGGCCTCATCAAACGGGGGTCATCATCCGCCATCTGGTGCTGCCCGGTCAGCTGGCCGGGGCCAGGGCGGTGATGGACTGGGTGGCGGAGACCTTTCCCCGGGGCGGGGTGCTGTTCTCCCTGATGAGCCAGTATGTGCCCTGCGGCAGGGCGGCGGACTACCCGGAGATCGACCGCCCCCTCCGGCGGGCCGAGGCCCGGAAGGCCAGGGAGTACATGGCCGACCTGGGGCTGGAGGGGTTCACACAGGAGGACAGCGCCGCCAGTACGGGGTATATTCCGAACTTTGATTTGTCCGGGGTGGTCGTTCCTTAGAGCGGGAAGGATAGAGGAACAGCGTTTTTCCTTCCCGGCGGGGATGGCAAAAGCGCAAAAGAGCGCCGCAGCGAACTGCTGCGGCGCTCTGCGCGATTGAGCGGGAATCCGGGACCCGTCCGCTTCCGCGGTGGGGGAACCTTACTGCTGTTCCTCCTCTGCCTTGCGGCGGGCCAGCTCGGCGGAGTTGGCGTCCACGGTCTTCTTGTCCAGGGGGGTACCAGAAGGCCAGCACCACCACCAGCAGGGTGAAGCCGATGGCCGGGACCAGAACGGAGACGTTGTAAATGCCGTTGACCACTTCGGTGTCGAAGGCGGTGGCGGCGGTGTAGCCCACCATGCTCAGCAGGCCGCCGGTCAGGCCGGCAGAGGCCGCCTGGCCCAGCTTCCGGGCGAAGGAGTACAGGGAGTAGATGGTGCCGTCGGAGCGGGTGCCCCGGCGCACCTCGTCCTCATCGATGACGTCGGTGATCATTGCCCAGATGACGGTGTTGAAGCAGGCGATGCCCACATAGCCCAGGGCCACGATGACGATATAGACGATGGGGTTGCTGGTGTGGATGATGAGGGCCGCGAACATGGAGACGGCGGCGATGAGATTGCCCACAATGGCCAGTTCCTTCTTGCCGTACTTCTTGGAGGCTCTGGGGATGAAGGTCATAGCCAGCACCAGCATCACCACCACGCCGACCATGTTGGCCACGGACTGATAGACGGTGTTGTTGAAGTAGTTGGCCCAGACATAGGTGGACATACCGGTCATGGTCAGCTGGGAGAGCAGCAGCACGATGGCGGCCACGATGATGGAAATCAGCGCCCGGCTGGAGAAGAGCTGCTTGAACAGGGCGACCAGGCTGAACTTCTCGGTCTTGGTCTCGATAGCCACCCGCTCCGTGGACAGGGAGGTGCAGACCAGGTAGCACACCAGCGCGCCGATGGAGCAGACCAGGGCGGTGACGGTGAACTTGGTGCCGGAGATGATGCTGTTGCCGTCGGCGTCCTTGTAGTAGACCACCAGAGGCAGCACCACGCCGGTGACCAGGCTGGCCATGGTGGAGCCGATGTTACGCCAGGTGGACAGCTCCACCCGGTCGCCGGGGTCGTCGGAGATGGCGGAGGCCATGGAGCCGTAGGGGATGTTCACGCCGGTGTAGCAAATGCTGCCCCACAGCAGGTAGGTCACGGCCAGCCAGATCACCTTCACCACATAGGAGGCGTTGGCCATCCAGCTGGCGTACATCAGGAGGGAGGCCAGGGCCACAGGGCCCATGAAGCGGCGCATCCAGGGGATGAACTTTCCGGCCTTGGTGGCCGGGCTGCGGTCCACGATCTGGCCCATGGCGGTGTCGGTGAAGGCGTCCACGAAACGGGCCACCATCATAATGATGCCCACCACGCCGGTGCCGACGCCCATTACGTCGGAGTAGAACTTCATCAGCCAGCTGGAGGCCAGGAGAAAGGTGAAGTCGTTGCCGAAGTCGCCCATCATGTACGCGAACTTATCGCGCACGCCGAAGGGACGGACGCCCTCTTGTGTGGTTGTTTTACTGTTTGCCATCATAAAACACTCCTTATGATTTTAATTCCGCAGCGTTCTCAGGACGGGGATGCTGCAGTAAGGAACAGGGGGAGAATCGGCTCCGCCGACGGGAGCGGCAGGCCGGGCGGCAGGCGGCGGAAAAAAACGCCCGCAGAGGCAAAAAAAGCGCCTCCGGCGCAGCAAACAGAAGGGGAGCTGTTTTGACCGGGGGAACGGCTTCGGTTCTATTTTCTTTCCGCCAAATCACCAAAAATATGGCCTTTCACAAAAGAATCATACAACACTTTTCCGGACAGTTCAACAGCTATTTTTTCGTTTTTTTTACCAAACCGGCGAATTTGGTAAAAATTATTGCTTGTGAAATAAATAATATTTGTCACATCGAAATGGAATACCGTGAAGTTGTCTTACCGGAACCGCCGCTGAACGGGCGGGGACGACCGGCGTTGCCCATTTTGACCGCCGCTTCCGGTCCTCAGCGGGGGCGCATTGGGCGCAACTGGGCGGTTGTCTAAGAATCCCCCGCCGTGAGGACGAAAACTTTCTGATGCCATAGCCCTGAACCCAACATCCAAAATTTTGCATTTCAGTGAATACTTTCCCCTCCGGCCGTCCATACTGCACACAGGGACAGCCCCTGTCCCGCCGCCGGGCCGGCCCCGGCGGTACTCTCAACGGAGGTCATAAGGATGAACAAAAAGACAGTTTGGCAGAAGGCGGCCGCGTTTTTCAGCGGCAAGGGCTTCTACATGGTGCTGGTGCTGTGCATAGCCGCCATAGGAGCCTCCGGCTGGTATCTCTGGAAAACCATGCGGCTGGCCACGGACAGCGTGGCGGAGGCCGTGTCCGGTTCGGCCACGGTGACGGTGACCCAGGAGGACGAGGACGCTCCGCCGGAGCAGGCGGAGCCGGACAGTTCGGACAGCGCCGCCCGGGAGGAGGCCCTGGCCGACGCCGGGACGGAGGAGGTCGTCACCTCCGCCGTCTCTGACAGCGCCGCCGCCCTGGAGGAGGCGGAGGACGCCGCCGCGGAAACCGCCGCAGAGTCGGAGCCCGCTGTAGCAGAGGAAACGGCGGAGACGGAAAGCTCTTCCAAGAATGAGGTTGTGGAAACCGCTGTGGAAACAGTGGATAACTTGCACCAAACAATGCAATATCCTGTTCCCGGCAGCGTGGTGGCCGCCTTCTCCGCGGACACCCTGACCTATAACGAGGCGCTGGAGGACTGGCGCACCCACAACGGAGTGGATCTCTCCGCCCAGGTGGGGGATGAAGTGGCGGCGGCCTGGAGCGGTCAGGTGGTCAGCGTCCGGGAGGATGCGGTGCTGGGCACCGTCCTGACCGTGGACTGCGGCGACGGCTACACCACGGTGTACGGCAACCTGGCGGAGGAGACCGCCGTCTCCGCCGGGGACCAGGTGTCCGCCGGGGACGTGATCGGCACGGTGGGAGACACCGCCGGGGGCGAGACCCACGGCGGGGACGGTTTCCTGCACTTTGCGGTGCTGCTGGACGGGGAGTATCTGGACCCCATGGAGTTTCTGAGCTGAACGGCCCCCCTGGAACCGCCGCAGGCGGTTCCAGGGGGGTGTTGGCTGTCAGACACCCTTCCACAGGCTGCCGCCGTCAGGCGGCATTTCCGGCGCCTCGCACCTCCCTACCCTTTCAGGGGCGGCAAGGCGTTGTTGTAACCGCCATGTCACAGGTTTCACCGCAACTTTTCCATTACCCGTAGGGGCGAACAGTGTTCGCCCGCCCGTTTGCCCCTTCCCTAAGCCTGTCATGGGGAACCGGTCTGCCGGATGATAACCGTCGTTTCTTTCCGCTTTCCCTGCCCACGGAAAAGGCGCTTCCTGCGGCGAACACAGCGATAAACGGAAGGTTTGCCGGGCGCACAGCGGATTTTGCATGAAAAATATGCCGGCGGCATATTTTTAGCAAAATCCTGAGCCAGCTACGCTGGCGAAGCCACGCTTGAATGTGGAAAGCGCAGCAGCCCCAGCCACTAACAGCTAACAGTCACCTTTTCCCACATTTCCACCGTTTTTTTTGCACAGCCCAGGAAAACCTGCCACCCGGTTTGGGGAAATTTTCCCCAAACCGAATTGTTTTCAGATTACTTTAAGATGCGTAGCATATACTGTACTCAGCTTCCGGGTCGGGGAAACGCCCGCCGCCCCGGTTCAATCGGAAAGCTGAAGGAACATTTCAGAAAAAATAAAAAATTATTGCGTGATTCTTCATACTTTGGACATAATCTTCTAGTATCCTATCCACTGTAAAGAAGATTTCATTCCGAGACAGATCAGGCCAGAAAAGGAGTGTACTTATATGTATTACAACGACCCCAATCAGCAGGAAAACACCACCGGCACCGGCGGTGAGACCCCCAATCAGGACAGCGCCGTCAACCAGCAGAACGCCAGCCAGTCCGGCGTCAACCGGCAGGACGCCAGCCAGACCGGAACCAATCAGACCGGCGGTTTTGACCCGTCTTACGGCAGCTATAACGGGGCGGGCGCCGGTTCCCGGTACAACCCCCTGGGCAGCGAGGACGAGACCGCCCCGCTGAACGGCCAGCAGTCCGACAGCGGCCAGCAGGCGGGCTACACCGGCTACAACCAGTCCGGCAGCAACCAGCAGACCGGCTATACCGGCTATAACCAGTCCGGCAGCAACCAGCAGACCGGCTATACCGGCTATAACCAGTCCGGCAGCGGTCAGCAGGCCGGTTATAACGGCTACAACCAGCAGGCCGGTTATACCGGTTACAACCAGTCCGGCAACGGCCAGCAGACCGGCTATAACGGCTACGGCCAGACCGGCGGCTACAACGGCGGCGCGTACAACGGCAGCGCCAACGCCACCTACTCCGCCGCCCCCGGCCCCAACAATCAGCAGCAGTCCTATCAGGCCCCCCACTACACGGCGGAGCCTCCCGAACCCCCCAAGCCGCCCAAGAAGAATAAGAAGGGCTTCACCGGCGGGAAGGCCGTGGCCCTGGCCATTGTCTGCGCCCTCCTGGGCTGCGGAGCCGGCTTCGGCGGGGCCTACGCCGCCCTGACCCTCACCGGCAACAACACCAGCACCGACAGCACCACGGTGTACGCCAGCGACCGCACCTCCGTCACCGCCAGCACCGAGCTGGTGGAGGCCGGGGACGAGATGACCACCGCCCAGATCTACGAGACCTACAGCGACAGCGTGGTCTGCATCACCGTGTCCACCAGCAGCGGCACCGGGGCCGGCACCGGCTTCTTCATCTCCGACGACGGCTATATCATGACCTGCTACCATGTGGTGGAGGATCAGGAGGCCATGTCCGTCACCCTCAGCGACGGCACCACCAGCTATGTGGCCTCCTATGTGGGCGGCGATGAGGACCAGGACGTGGCCATCATCAAGATCGACGCCGCCGACGGCGAGACCTTCCACGGCGTCACCCTGGGGGACAGCAGCCTCCTGGCCGTGGGTGACACGGTGGTGGCCATCGGCAACGCCCTGGGCACCCTGGCCAACACCACCACTGAGGGCATCGTCTCCGCCCTGGACCGGGCCATCACCATGAGCGACGGCACCGTCATGAGCCTGCTCCAGACCGACTGCACCATCAACTCCGGCAACTCCGGCGGCCCCCTGTTCAACGCCTACGGTGAGGTCGTGGGCATCGTCAACGCCAAGTATTCCTCCTCCTCCTACGACACCTCCGCCGCCACCATCGAGGGCATCGGCTTCGCCATCCCCATCAACGATGTGACGGACATCATGAGCGACCTGATGGAGTACGGCTATATCACCGGCAAGCCCTATCTGGGCATCACCGTGTCCACCATCTCCTCCATCATGGCACAGATGTATCCTGACCAGTATGTGGTGGGCGCCTACGTCAACTCCGTCACCGAAGGCTCCTGCGCCGAGACGGCGGGCCTCCAGGCCGGGGACATCATCACCGCCGTGGACGGGGTGGAGATCACCAGCTCCGCCGAGCTCATCGACGCCAAGAGCACCCACAGGGCCGGGGATGAGATGACCCTGACGGTGTACCGCAGCGGCGAATACTACACCATCACCGTCACCCTGGACGAGGAACAGCCTGAGGACACCAGCAGCAGCAGCGATTCCTCCGACAGCAGCAGCGGCAGCTCCGACAGCAGCGGCGGCTACTCCTTCCCCTGGGGCGGCAACGGCAGCTCCGGCTCCGACAGCTACGGTTACGGTTACGGCTACGGCGGCAACGGCAATTCCGGCAGCAGCGGCAGCACCTGGTAAGATGAAACACCCCCTCCCGCAGACGCGGGAGGGGGTGTTCGTTATGGGCAGGGGCGGTTTCCTCCTTAGGCAAGGCGGGAGGAGGGAAACGGGTTTTGCGCTCCCGGCGGGGTTATCTTCCTTAGATAAGGATTGAGAAAGGAACAACGTTTGCCCTCCGGGCGGGCCCCATTTCTTGCTCCGCCAAGAAATGGGGGAAAGAAGGCGGCTTAAGAGGGGGACCTGTGGCCCCCCTCTTAAGAATCTCCCCGTATCAGGCAACCGGCTTGCGCCTTGTCTCTCAATCAGGTGGTCTGTCAGGCAACAGACGAAGTGACTTTCAGGCGGTGAGACTGCCGCCCTGCGGCTGGCAACGATTGCCGTTCCGCCCTGCCTAAAGGCGGGCGGAACGTGCAATTTTATCATCCAACGATGGATAACCTCTGCCTGAACCGCAAGGTGGCAACCTCTCATCAAAAAACGTGATTATCCATTGCTTTTTTACAACAGGAGCAAAACGTATCCTTACAGTCAGATTTCAGCGACCAAAGGGCAACAAAATTGCCGCCTGTCCCGCCGTAAGGCAGGGACGTAGGCGGCAATCATATCCAGTCGCCATCGGCGGCAGCTTTGGTGCGTGTAAAGTTACATCGTCTCTAGCGGAACAGACCACTGATAGGTCGGGCAGCGCGAAGCCCAGCGGGATACGGGGAGATTCTTAAGAGGGGGGCCACAGGTCCCCCTCTTAAGCCGCCCTCTTTCCCCCCTTTCTCGGCGGAGCGAGAAAGGGGGCCCGCCCGGAGGGCAAAACGTTGTTCCTTTATCAATCCTTATCTAAGGAAGATAACCCTGCCGGGAGGACAGCCCCTGTTTCCTTCCTCTTTCCTT
>JAJQBL010000121.1 GCA_021203325.1 Clostridiales bacterium
ACGCCACCCACGCCATCACCACCCCCCACGCCCCCAGAGACCCGGCCATCCCCATGGGCCCTCCCGGCGCAAAGAAGGGCGGCAAGCCCCCCAAGCCGCCGAAACCGGCAGGCGAAGCCCCTGCCCCCCAGGACCCGGACGGCCCCAGAAAGCGCAAACAGTTCATTGACGCCATTGCGGACGCCACCAAACAGGCGGTGAAGGAGGCCAGCGCCTCCTTCCAGGAGGCTGTGCTGGGGGTCGGCTCCGGCCCCTGTGACGTCAACATGAACCGGGACGTGGAGACCCCCTTCGGCTGGTGGGTCGGCCTGAACCCGGAGGGCACCTCCAACAAGACGGCGGAGGTCCTGCGGGTGGACAGCCTCTCCGGCAAGACGCTGGGGATTCTGGTGAACTACGGGCTGAAGCCCTGTGCCATTGACAACGCCGAGATGGCACAGGGGACCCGGCTGGTCTCCAGCGACGTGCCGGGTCTGGCCTGCACCCTGCTGGAGGAGCGCTACGGCGCACCGGTGCTGTTCACCATGAGCGCCGCAGGCGACCAGGTGCCCAAAGAGCAGGCCATTTACGATGTGGTGCAGCCGGACGGCACCGTGGGCAAGACGGAGCTGGGCGTGGAAAAGGGCCTGGAAATCGTGTCCCGTTTGGGGACGCAGATGGCCCGGGAGCTGGAGCCCATTGTGGACGGCATCACCTGTCACGGCGCAGAAACCGTTCTCAAAACCGGCTCCACCGCCATCACCTGGCCCAACAAGGCCAGAACCCCCATGCAGCCCACCAAAACGGTGAACTATCAGCCGGAGGGCGAATCCGAAATCGACGCCCACGCCATCGTCCTGGGGGACCTGGCGCTGGTGGCGGTGAAGCCGGAGGTCAACGCCCAGACCGAGGCCGAGCTGAAAGCCGCCTCCCCCTGCGCCAACACCATGCTGATCTCCATGGTCAACGGCGGCATGAAGTATATGCCCGACCGCGCCTCCTATGACCGCATCACCTGGGAGGCCCTCAGCGCCCAGCTGATGCCCGGCGCGGCGGAACAATGGGTGGAGGCCGCAGCCGGTCTGCTGACTGACATGGGGCAGGAAACCACCCTCCCGGCGGTGACCGCCGTGGCCCAGCCCCGGCCGGACGGCGAGCGGCTGTGCCGGGTGGAGATCGACTTCCCGGAAACCGTCCCCGCGCCGGAAGAGGTGCAGGTGCTGGGCCACACCGTCACCGGCTCCGCCGTCAGCGGGAAGCATATGACCCTGACCCTCTCCGAGGAGGAGGCCTCCTCCTATGTGATTCCGCCGGTGTTCAACCCCGGCGGCCAGCCCCCCAAGGGAAAGCCCAAGGGTAAGCCCGGCGGCAAGCCCGGCGACCGGCCGAAGGGCCCAGGGGGCGGCGGACAGGGCAAACGCCCCCGGAAGGCCATTTCCGTGGCGGTGAAGGTCCCCGGCTACGCCCAGGATATTTACGCCGGCGCAGTGCGGGAGGAGGTCATTGACGACTTCACCCAGGGCGTTTACAAGGGCATCCCCTACAACCTGTTCACCCCGAAAACGCTGACGGACGGGGCGGTCTATCCCCTGGTGATGTTCATCCCCGACGCCTCCGCCAACGGGAACGACCCCAAGGTGGCCCTGAGCCAGGGCATCGGCGCAACCACCTGGGCGGAACCGGACTGGCAGGAGGGGCATCCCTGCTATGTGCTGGCGGTGCAGGTGCCGGACAACATCCAGCTGACCAATGACGACTATCAGGCCGCCCCGGAGCTGGAGACCATCAAGGAGCTGCTGGACACCGTGGTTGCTGCCAATCAGGTGGACACGAAGCGGATTTACACCACAGGCCAGTCCCAGGGCTGCATGGCCTCCTGCGAGCTGAACGTCCGCTATCCCGGCTACTTCGCCGGGACTCTTCTGGTGGCAGGCCACTGGGAGGTGGCCAAGATGGTGCAGCTGACAGACGCGAAGCTGTTCTTCGGCCTCAGTGAAGGCGACCTGAAGGGCTACCCCAGCATGAACGCCATCACCGACGGGCTGGAGCAAAACGGCGTGTCCATGGGCCGGGTGCGGCTCAACTTCCGGGAGGGCTGGGAAGTCAACAACCGGAAGGTGGAGGAAGCGGCCCGGGGCAACCAGGATGTGTACGTCGTGTTCGACGCGGCCACGGTCTTCCCCGACGACGGGAAGGAGCACCGCCTGATGGAGCATCACAACCGGGGCTGGGAGCTGCTGTATCAGATGGACTCCGTCAAGGAATGGCTGTTCCGGCAGCAGAACGGATAAGAAAACCGGCAGCGGAACCTCCGCTGCCGGTACGATGAGGGTTTTATCATGAAAATAAGTGAAATTATTGAACGGGTCATCGCCTACCATCCGCCCTTCACCAGAGAGCATACCACGGACGTCATCAAGTTCGGCGACCCGGAACAGGAATGCACCGGCGTGGTGGTGACCTGTTTCCCGTCCATCGATGTGATTCGCAAAACGGCGGAGCTGGGGGCCAATTTCCTGATCGTCCACGAGCCGCTGTTCTGGAGCCATGAGGACACCACCGGCTGGCTGGAAAACAGCGCGGTCTATCAGACCAAGCGGCAGCTGCTCGCCGACGCAGGCATCACGGTCTGGCGTGACCACGACCATATGCACGGCGAGGGCTGGGGGCCCAAGCGGGTCAATCTGGACGGGATGTATGACGGCATCATGCGGGAGCTGGGCTGGGAGCCCTACCTGGTGGAGTCGAAAAAGAAGCCCCTGGTCTTTCAAATCCCGGAGACGGACGGGGAGGCCCTGGGGCACGAGCTGATGGAGAAGCTGAACCTGAAGGGTATCCGCATTGTCGGCGACCGGCATACGAAGGTTTCCCGGGTGTTCCTGTGTGAGCATATCGGCTCCAACGACCGCAGCGCGGAGGAAAAGCTCCTGCGCACGGAGATGGAGGAGTATGACGCCCTGATTCCGTTGGAGATCATTGACTGGACGCTGTGCGCCTATGTCCGGGATTCCTGTCAGGCGGGCAGGCCGAAGGTGCTCTACAATGTGGGCCATTTCAATTTGGAAGAACTGGGGATGCGTTATATGGCGCGGTGGCTGCCGGGGCTGGTGGACAATCAGATTCCCGTCACCTATGTGCAGTCCGGCGACGCCTTTGACTTCATCCTTTGAACAATACAATCAACACAAGCGCTTCCGGCCGCCTGCGGGCAGCCGGAGGCCGGAGTAAGGAAGGACGGACCATGAAAGCGATTGATTTTTCCTGTAAGCACGATATTCTGATTCGGCACAAGGACGGCACCCTGACCCCCATGGATGAGCCGTACTATGAGCCGAAGCTGATCGCTCCCGACACCTGGCAGATCATGAGCTCCGGCGACTACCACTATCTGCTGGTGGGCGACGAGGAGGGCATCACCATTGACACAGGCTACGGCGCGGGCAACCTGCGGGAGTATCTGGAGGGCCTGTGCGGCAAGCCTGTCCGCTGGGCGGTGAACACCCATCACCACTTTGACCACACCGCCAACAACTGCTATTTTGACCTGGTGTATATGGCGGAGGAGTCCGTGGACCTGGCGGCGGTTCCCTATCCCAGCTTTGAGGGCATCACCTTCCCCAGAGACTACGCCGTTCAGGTGGTGGACGACGGCTATATCATCCCCCTGAAGGGGCGGGAGCTGGAGGTGTTCAAAATCGGCGACCACACCGACGGCGGCATCGCCATTCTCGACCGCAAGGCGCGGCTGCTGTTCGCCGGGGATGAGATCATGCCCGGCGGCAAGCCCATCAGCAACACGGTGGAAAAGCTGCTGCGGGATACGGAAAAGCTGATGAAGCACCGGGACGAGTTTGACCTGGTTTGCAGCGGCCCGGACACCATGGACCCGGAGGTGGTGGACATCACCTATGAAGCCTGCCAGCGCATCCTGGCCGGGGAGCGGACGCCGGAGGCCAAGAACAAGCGCCGGGGTATGCCCCACAGAAAGCCTGAGCCTGAGGGCGGCCCCAAAATCTACGACTGCCAGCACCCCCATCCGGAGGATGTGCACAACGGCAAGCCCCGGATGAGCATGGAGGATCAGGAGGTCTTCTCCTATCGCGGACGGGAGTTCACCTTCCAGGAGAGCAAGGTGTTCGACAATCCGGAAGCAGCGAAAAAATAAGGAGCGCTGTGATGGAAGTAAATAAGCCATTGGAATGTGACGTTCTGGTGGCCGGCGGCGGCTCTGCGGGGATGATGGCCGCTATCGCGGCCGCCGACGCCGGGGCGCGCACCATCATTGCGGAAAAGGCCAACACCCGCCGCAGCGGCAACGGCGCCACGGGGAACGACCATTTCCAGTGCTACATCCCTGAGGTACACGGCAGCGAGGGCGCCTGGCTGAAGCTGCTGGCCCTCTCCCAGGAGGCCCGGGGCGGCCGGGATAAGGACATCAGCGCCGGATTTATGCGGGAGAGCATGGGCGTGGTGCTGGACTGGGAGCAGTGGGGCATCCCCATGCGTCCCCACGGGGGCTGGGAGTTCACCGGCCACTGCAAGCCGGGGCAGCAGGGCATCCACCTGAAATATGAGGGCGTCAACCAGAAACCCACGCTGACCAAAACCGCCCTGAAGCGGGGCGTCAAAATCCTGAACCGCCACCCGCTGTCAGAGCTGATCTGCGATGAAACCGGAGCCGTCTGCGGTGCCATCCTGGTGGACTTGACAGAGGACACCCCGAAGCTCCAGGTGGTGCGGGCAAAGGCGGTGGTGATTGCCACCGCCGGCGTCTCCCGCATCAGCGGCGAAACGACGATGGGCTGGATGTTCAACGCCGGCGGATGCCCGGCCAGCACCGCCACCGGGCGGATTGCCGCCTACAAGGCGGGGGCCAGGCTGGTGAATGTGGACAACATTCTCAGCGGCGGGGCCGACTTCAAATTCTTCCACCGGGGCGGCAAGGCCACCTGGGTGGGGGTGTACTCCGACCTGGAGGGGAAGCCGTTAGGCTCCGTCGTCCAAAAGCCCGACTGGAGATACAGCGATTATACCGCCGACCTGTGGCAGGGGATGTTCGCCGCCCAGTACGAGGCGGGGAACCCGGTGTTCATGAACTGTTCCCAGGGGACGGAGGAGGACCTCGCCTACATGAAGTGGGCGCTGGTGCACGAGGGCAACAGCGCCACCTTACAGCATTTGGAGGACGAGGGCTTTGACTTCCGCACCCACATGGTGGAGTACGACTATTCCCCCAGCGGCGGCCCCAGCCCCTTCGGCAACGGCATCGACATCGAAGGCAGCGGCGCGACCACGGTGCCCGGCCTGTTTGCGGCCGGACAGGTGACCGGCAACGGCATCGGAGGCGTAGGGGCGGCGGCCACTCAGGGCCGCATCAGCGGACGGAGCGCCGCGGCCTATGCGCAGCAGGCCGAACTCCAGCCTGCGGAGGAGCGGCCTGTCGTGGCCGAGACGCTGGAGCGCTATACCCGTCTGCTGGCCAACGAGGTCAGCACCGCGACCCCCACCTGGCAGGAGGCCAACATTGCCATCATGCAGACCAACTGGAGCTACATGGGAGGCAAGGTGCGCAGCGAGCGCATGCTGCAGGTGGGCCTGTCTCACCTGCGGCGCATCATGGGGAAGCTGGAGCAGCTTCACTGTGAGAACTCCCACGACTTCATGCACTGTCTGGAGGTGCAGGACATTGCGGCCCAGTCGGAGATCTGCTATCTGGCCGCCCTGTCCCGGAAGGAGAGTCGGGGGATGGTGAAAAACGCGGACTATCCCTGGACCGACCCGGCCATGGACGGGAAGCTGCTGACCATTCAGCTGAAAGACGGACAGCCCGTGACGGATGCCCGCCCCAGGCGGATGTAGCGCCGAAGGAGGGAAGCATATGCCGCCAATCATTCACAAGGAAAAATGTGTGGGCTGCATGAACTGCGCCAAGATTTGCCCCATGGACTGCTTCGGCGTCCAGAAAAAGGGCAGCCGGGTGCCGGAGATCCGGTTCCCGGACGAGTGCTGGCACTGCAACGCCTGTGTGCTGGAGTGTCCGGCCAAGGCCATCACGCTGCGGGTCCCCCTGCCGTCGATGATGGTGTTTATGGAAGTGCCCAAGTAAGCAACGAGAGGAACCATTATGTACCAAGTATATCAGACGAAGCAGCTCAGAGACGGGCTGGTTCAGATTTCGGAAAAATATGCGGAAAAGGCCCCTGCGGTCTACATGTATCTGGTCATCGGTCAGGAGCGGGCCGCCCTGATCGACAGCGGCTTCGGCATGGTGGACACCCTGCGTCCCCTGGTGGAACAGCTGACCGAGAAGCCCATCCTCTGCATCGTCGCCCACGGCCACCCGGACCATGTGGGCGGGGCGGCGCAGTTTGACGAAGTCTACCTGAACGAAGCGGACGCACCGCTGCTGGCCGACAGCCTTTCCGTGGAACGGCGTGTGAAGGACGTGTTCGGCAGAGGGGATGTGTCCGACGAGGTCAGGGCCTACAGCGAGACGCACATGGTCGGCACCCGGGGCCTGCAGTATAAGCCCATGGCGCCGGGGGACGTCTTTGACCTGGGCGGCGTCACGCTGGAGGTGTTTGCCATGCCCGGCCACACCCTGGGCTCCGTGGCGCTGCTCAACCGTAAGGACAACTATGCGCTGGTCAGCGACGGGTTCAGCCGCCGCACCGCGCCGGAGGCGCGGGTGGACCTGGCGGATTACGCCGCCGGGCTGGAGCAGTTCCAGGCCGCCATCCGGGAGGACACCCTGCTCTACTGGGGGCATGGCGTTGACCCGGTGGACCACAGTTATCTCCGGGATATGTGTACCGCCTGCAAGGAGGTGGTGGCCGGGGACACCGCCGGGGACGTGGAAAGCGTCAACCGCCGGCCCTCCCCTGTCCCAATGCCCAAGCGGTGGGAACATCGGTGCGGCTCCGTGACGCTGGCCTACTTCCCGCGAAGGCAGGAAGGGGGCGCAGCGCAATGAAGGTCGTGTTTCGGGCGGACGATGTAGGCTATACGGTGGCCAGCAACGCGGGGGCCTTCCGCTCCATTGACGAGGGTGTTGTGTCCATGGTGGAGCTGATGCTGGACTGCCCCGGCTCTGAGGACGCCATGCTGGAGCTGAAAAAGCGCCCCTGGATTTCCGTGAACTGGCACACCCACTGGTGGGGCGTTCCGGTGGCGGGGGCGGAGAACGTGCCCTCTCTGGTGGATGAGTCCGGGCATTTCCGGGCGGATATGGGCCACGCCCACCAGAGGCCGGTAAATGATTTGGACTATGACGATATGGTGCGGGAATGTCGGGCGGAAATTGAACGGTGCATCCGTATCCTGGGCAGAGCGCCTGACGCAACGTCGGTGGACGGCAGCGTGATCGGCCGGGCCAAGCGGCAGGTCTGCGACGAATATGGTATCGTCTACGGCTACTTCCGGTACTATCACATTGGCCCGGAGGCGGCGGGACATAAGCCGGGCATTTCCAACACAAAGGACTGGAACCCCACCTATGAGCCGCTGCACATCTTTGAGTACGAGAACTTTGGAAGGCCCGGCCTGCTGCTGAAGGATTACCTCCGGTACGACCCGCTGGAGATGATCGAAACCATGCCGCTGGACACGGACAATATCTGGGTCCGCTCCGAGCATCCGGGCTATGTGGATGAGCGGATCTGGATGGATACGGCGGATATTTGCAGCATCACCCGATGCAAGGACGTGGAGGCGCTGTGTTCCGACGAATTGAAGGCGTGGGTGCGGGAGAACCGCGTGGAAATCATCAACCTGCGGGACGCCCTCTACGGGACGCAGGAATATCAAAACCATCTGCGGGTCACCGGCAGCAGCCTGGCAGTGAAAGGCGGGGCAGGACAATGAAACTGATTTTTCAAGCGCGGGATGGGGGCCTGACCCCCGCCTGCAACGGCGGCGTCCTGAAAAGCATCGACGACGGGGCGGTTTCCACAGTCAGCGCACTGCTGGACTATCCCGGCACGGAGGACCTTCTCCTCCGCCTGCGGGATTACCCCTGGATCACCCTGGTCTGGCAGGCGGACTTTTCCGGCTTCCCGGTGGCGCAGAAAGGGCTGGCGGAGGCCTCCGGGCGGTTCCGACGGGACCTGACAGACCCCGCCCTGAAAGAGCAGCTGACGCTGGAGGCCCGCGCACAGGTGGAGCGCTGTATCCGTCTGTACGGCCGCGCCCCCTTTGCCGCGGAGCTGCCCAGGTCCACGGCCCTGTATGAGGTGCTGTCGGCGGTCTGCGATGATTACGGTATTTTCTATCACCTGAGCGACTGCTGCCAGCTGACGGAGGACGGCGGGCTGGAGTTGGTCTCCTGCGGCACGGCGGGGCTGGTGCGCTACCACAATCCGAATCAGCCGGGGCTGACGTTTGCGGACTACGGCCACTATGACCCCATGGCGGAGCTGGCCCATCTGCCCGTCCGGGAAAATGGCACCTGGATTTTCCCCCTGTACCCCTGTTACCTGGACGACTGGATTTTGCAGGAAACCCTGCATGATGAGCAAAGCCTGCGCACCGTCCAGCGGATGCAGGACGTGGTGGTGCTCTGCTCGCCGGAGCTGCGGCAGTGGATTCAGGCAAACAATGTAACGCCGGTCAGTCTGAGCGACGCCGTGTTGGGCAGGCGGGACTATCAGAATCACTGCAAGGTCACGGTATAACCTCAGAACGGCGGCGCAGGAACGGGCAAAGGAGGCAGTATGAACCAGCTATTTTCTTCTTCCAACTCCATGGATATGGAGCGGCATTATCTCTGGGCGCAGTACCCCGGTCTCCGGAGGGAAAACAATCCGCAGTACGGCGCGGCGTCCCCTGAGGACATCCGGTTCCGGCTGCTGACCTATGACGAGCTTTGCTATCTGCTCTCCGGCAGCGGGCGATACCTGATTCTGTTCGGCGGCAGCTGGTGCCCCCGGACGCAGCAGGCGGTTCCCCTGATTCAGTCCTGCGCGGAGCGCTATGGCGTGGAGGCGGTGTATCTGTTCGACTTCCGGATGGACGGCGTCAGCCGGGACAGCGACATTCAGGCCGACCTGACAGAGCAGCCCTCCTATACCGGGCCGGGGCAGGCGGCAGAGAAGCTGCCCGGCGCGGAATGGAACCACCTCTACGGGGAGCTGGCCGCCCGATTCCTGACCAACCTGGCCGACTGGGTCGGCGGCAGCGGACACATCACCTGGCTGGACCGAATGGATGAGGTGCGCACCGCCCCCAGGGTGGAAACGCCCTTCCTGTTCCTCTACGACCGGGCAAACACCACAGACCACAGCGGACGGAGCCGCAGCGGCGGGCGCTGTCCCATCGTCTACGGCATGGAGGTATGCGTAGATGGGGACTGTGGGGAAACGGTGCGCCAGTTGGAGGACGGTATTTTCTCCCATCTGGAGGAGCCGGGGGCGGCGCCGGGCGTGTACACCCACGAAGAGTATCTGCGGGAGGCATACCGCATCAACAGCCGTGGGCACAGCATGAAAACCCAGGACGCCTTCACGCCGGAGGAGCCGATTCAGATTCAGATGATGCCCTTCCATATGCTGGACTGGCTGCTGGACCAGGAGGGCACCTTCCTGATTTTGATCGGCGGGGCCTGGTGCTCCAACACTCAGGCGGCCATCTCCGTCATCAATGACTACGCGGTGGCAAATAATGTTCGGGTCTATATGTTCGACTTCCGCCTGGACGGGAAGTACCCCTTTGACTTCTGGGAGTACCCCAGGGCGCGGGAGCTGAAAATCACCGGGGCGCACAGCCCCTTCCGCCGCCTCTACATCGACATGGTGGAGAGGAAGCTGGTCAACCTGACCACCGTTCAGACCTTTGGCGGATGGGACCCCTGCACCGTCCAATATACGGACGAGGCCGGAAGGGTACACATCGCCGGTCGGGTGCAGGCGCCCCATCTGCTGGCCTATCAGAAGGGGGCGCTGAACCCCAGAGGAAAGCCTGCGCCGGTGCTGGCCTACTGCGAGCGGATGTATGAGCTGATCAACTGTCAGGACACCTTTATTTACTGCGACCCGAACTATAAGGATTATAAGGCGGGGGTGTATAAGGTGATTTACACCTACTGCCAACAAACCGGCGGACAGGCCAGAGAAATCACGTCGGATAAGACCCAACCTGTGATATCCGGCGCACCGGTGAAGCACCAGGAACCGGCAGCGTATCACAGAGCACACAACTGGGAGGCGGAGCTGCCCTGCGGCTGTGACGACGCCTGCTGCTGACGGCAGAACCCAACTGCCGCCAATCACGGAAAAGGAAAACGCCCCGGAAAGGATGGTTTTATGTTTCAGGTATATGAGAGCGAAGAACTGCTGAACGGCGTGTACCGCATCACGGAGCGGCCCGCCGAGGACGCCCCCGGCGTCAATATGTACGTCGTCGTGGGCGAGGAGAGGGCGCTGCTGTTTGACACCGGCTTCGGCGTGACGGACACCCTGCCCGCCTTTGTGGCGGGCCTCACGGACAAACCCATCGTCTGCGTGGTGGGCCACGGCCACCCCGACCATGCCGGGGTCGCCGCCCTGTTTGACGAGGTCTACATGAACTGCCGGGACGAGGGGCTGCTGCCGGTGGCCCTGTCCTATGAGCGGCGGATGGACGATGTCTTTGGTCGGCTGGAGCATCCCGACCCGGAGCTGAAAGCCTACTGTGAGACGCATATTGTTATGACCGACGGGTTACAATACAAGGACATCGACCAGGGCGACACCGTTGACCTGGGGGGTCAGGTGCTGGAGGTCTTTGCCATCCCCGGCCACACCAACGGCTCCATCGCCCTGCTGAACCGGGCGGGCAACTACGCCCTGGTCAGCGACGCCTTCAGCACCCGCACCGCGCTGGTGACCCTTCCGCCGGAAAAGCGGGTGGGGCTCACCGCTTATCGGGACGGCCTGGCCCGCTTCATGGACGCCATCGAAGAGGATACCCTGCTCTATTGGGGCCACGGCAACGACCCGGTGAACCACGACATCCCCAGGGATATGCTCCGGGCCTGCACCGAGGTGCTGGACGGCCAGACGGAGCAGGATGTGGCCAGCGTCAGCCACTTCGCCAAACGGAAGGCCGCCGCCACAAAGCGGATGATGGAACACAAGTGCGGCAGCGTCCTGCTGGTGTATGACGCCAACACCTTATAAGAAAACCAGAGAGGGGAGATTCCATGGAACGGATCGACCAAAACAAAACGCTGTGGCACGTCGGCGTCGCCGACCCATCCCTGCGGGTGTTCCGGCAGGTCTCCTATACGGAGCGGGGGCTGCTGTACGGCTCCTACCTGCTGGACACAGGGGAGGGGTACCTGTTGGTGGGCGCTGTCCCCGCCCGGCACCGGAACCGGTGGCTGGAAAACGTTCAGCAAGTCACCCCGCTGGAAAACCTCCGGTGGGCGGTGCTGTTCGGCGGGACGGACGATTTGGCCGGGGCAGGGCTGCTGCTGGAGCAATGCCCTGACCTGACCCTCATCGCCGGAACGAACACCCTGTTCCGGCTGCGGGAGGGGCTGCCCGCCGGGTTCCGGAGCATCGAAATCCGCACCGGCCGCGCCCTTCGCCTGGGGAACAGAGAACTGATGTTTCAAACTGTGCCGGAGAAGTTCGCCACTGCCTCCCTCTACGTTGTGGACAGGGCCGACAAAACCCTGTTCACGGCGGACGCCTTCGGCTCGGCCTGCGCGGGGGAGCAGGTGCTGCTCAGCGAACTCCCAGACCGGACGGAGTATTTCCGGGGGGCGGAGCGGTACTATGCCGACCTGATGGGGCGCAAGCGGAGGGACAGCCTGGCCCAGGCGGTTGCCCTCCTCCAGACCCATGACATTCAGCGCATCTGCCCCGCCCTGGGGCCTGTGGTGGACTGCGATTTGGAGCAACTGGCCGCCCTCTATACGGCGGCGCCGCCGGAGGTTCCCCATCCCAATGTTGCCATCGTCCACGCCGGAAGCGAGCTGCTGTCCGGTCTGGCAACCCAGGTGCGGCAGGGTCTGGAGGAAGCCGGCATTGACGCGGTGACCTGCTATGACCTGAGCGCCGTGAACCGCTGCGAGGTGCTGGCCGCCCTGCCCACGGCGGACGCCATTCTGTTCGGGGTGGACGGCGCATGGGGCAACGCGGACAAAGCCCTCTGGGACGTGGCCACCTCCCTCCTGAAGGAGGACTGTAAGGGCAAGCTGGCCTCTGTATTCTATCCTGCGGCAGCCGGGGAACTGGTGGAGGACTTCCGCCAGCGGCTGGCCTCCCTGGGCTTCTCGCTGACCTTGCAGGACTTCTTCGTTCAGGGTCAGCCCACGGCGCAGGACAGGAAGCACGCTCTGGACTACGGCTTCGGCGTGGGGTGCAGCGTGCTGCGGGTACCCAACCCCCGGAAGCCGACGCTGGTGAAGTGCCTAGTCTGCGGCGAGATTTTTGACGCCTCTTTGGGGGCCTGCCCAGTGTGCGGCGTGGGGCTGGATCAATGCGTCCCCGTGGAGGAGGACGAGGCCCTG
Source organism: Clostridiales bacterium (assembly GCA_021203325.1). Taxonomy (GTDB): domain Bacteria; phylum Bacillota; class Clostridia; order Oscillospirales; family Oscillospiraceae; genus Onthomonas. The sequence goes on from JAJQBL010000121.1 coordinate 12,473, forward strand.
TTTCACCGGGACACGGACCGCCGTTATGTCATCGTGGGCGGCGGCGTGGCCGCAGTCTCCGCGGCGGAGGCCATCCGCCGCCGGGACGGGACGGGCACCATCCTGATGCTGTCCGCAGAGCCA
>JAJQBL010000150.1 GCA_021203325.1 Clostridiales bacterium
CTATGGCAACAAGAAGGAAATCAAGGGTTACGAAGCGATCGTGAAATAAGGTTAGGCATGAAAAAGTTGTGGCGCATCTATCATGAATCCTACATGATCCGGCCAACGGTATACCGCTCCCTGATGAAAAGCGCCGTTGTCCTGCTGCTGGCCGTACTGTGGAACCAGTTCATCAACAACGGACTGTTCACCATCGGCTATGCCTTCCTGGCACTGGGATTGATTTGTATGGCCCTGGCCTGGTTCAACTACCTGAGTCTTGACGGTATCCATGTGAACTTTGCCATCCTGGACAAGCTGAAAGAGCGCAGGAGCAAGCAAAGGCAGCATAGCAAAAAGGATATGGTGGACTATGTACAGGAGCCTGTGGTGTCCTTTGACGAGCTGGAGCCGGAGGAGCGCACCGCCTGCGGGTTGGTGTCCTCCCTCCTGACGGGACTGCTGTTTGCGCTGCTGAGCCTGTTCTTCTGATTGTTTCCATTTGCAGAGCCGAGGGCCTGCCCCAAACGGGGCAGGCCCTTTCCTTTTTAGAACCAAAAGTGAAACACCGCATTCAACAGCATTGCCGCGAGGAGCAGCAGGACGCCCCCCAGGAACAGCAGCGCCACCGCCAGCAGCACCTGCCCGTACCGCCTCGCCGCCGCCGGATGCCGGTAGTTCAGGGCAAACACCGGAAACAGCAGGACGGAAGCGATGAGGAAGGTCAGGAACGGCCCGACGAAGCCCTCCCAAAAGCTGCCGCTGTGCCACAGGAACTGACAGGCCACACCCCGCAGGGCGCAGACCAGCAGGAGAAAGACAGCCACGCCCATCGCGCCATGCCGCTGCTTCTCCTCCCTGAGGTCAATCAGGTAGACGAAGCGCCACAGTTTCTCGAAGAGGCTCCACTCATGCCGCAGAAAGTCGTCCCGAAGGTCGGCAAAGGGGATGCCCTGGGCCTCCTCCCGGGTGATTTGCGAAAAATACCGCTCCTCGTCCAGCCCCTCCAGGCTGGCCTCCTCCGCGGCCATCTGATTGCAGAGGCGGAGGGCGCCCCGCAGCTCGTCCACCTGGGTTTGGAGCTGCCGGGATTGGGCTTCCAGCACCTCCGGCAGCTGCGCCTCACCCTGGAGCAGCCTCTTGATGTCCGCAATGGGGACGCCGCATTTCCGCAGGACGATGATTTGCTTTAAACGCCTGATGTCCTCCTCCGTGTAATCCCGGTACTGGTTGCTGCCCCGCCTGGGGGAGAGCAGCCCCTGCTTCTCATAGAACCGGATATTGTCCCGTGAGAGGTTTAAACGGTCTTCTGCTTCTTTGATTTTCATGGGAACATCTCCTTTCTGATACCAGCATAAGCCCTGGAGCCTGTCCACAGTCAAGAGGAACTTTCCATTTTTTCACACTTTTTTTGCGCCTGCCGGCGCAAAAATGCAGTATCCTAAAATAAACGTGCAATATCCACAAAAACGGCCTGCCGGTATACACCGGCAGGCCGTTTCTCACGAATCGGGTGTTACGGCTCGCTCTCTGTCAGGGCGATCCTCTGGTCGATCACCAGGGATGCGCCGGGCAGGATGGCGGCGTCCTCCTCAGGCTCCACATAGGAGATTGTGACCTGGTCCCCTGCGGTCAGGATGACCACTTCCTCCCATTCGGCGGCAGAGAAGGCGAAGTAATGCTCCGCATCCCCCTCCAGCTGCAAGTAGAACCAGGTGTTTCCGTCGATGACGGCGGAGCGGATGTCCGCAACGGCGGCGCTGACGGTAGCGTATTCCGTCTCCGAATCGTCATCGCTGTGGTCCACCGTGATGCCGTTTTCCATCAGCAGGGCCTCATAGTTCTCCTGGCACTCCTCCATGGAGCTGCCGGTGGCGGTAATCTGATAGTCGGAGACGCTGACCATAGCGTACATTTTGACCAGCTCCGCGCTGTCCTTCAGCGCCATGAAGTAGGTGGGCTGGTCGGAGATGTTCAGCAGGATGGGGAAGGTGGCGGAGTACCCCAGATGCTGTACGGCACCCTCCGCGGAGCTCATGGCGGAATACTCCTCCGCGCCGGTGATGTTGTAGAACTTGGTCTCCTTGGTGCGCTGGTTCACCAGGATGAAGCCCACGATGGACTCATCACTGCCGGCGGAGGTGACGCCGGTGTAGAGGTACACGTCGTCATTCAGGGCCAGATAGTTGTAGCCCTTGTACTCCCCGGTGGTGGTGGTCACGCCCTTCTGCCCCAGCAGGCTGTTCAGCCAGCCGTTGACCAGCGTGCCGTGGTAGTTGTACTGGTCGATGATCAGAGCGGCATCATAGACCCGGTCCACCCAGGAGGGCACATCTTCCACATCATAATAGATGCACTCGCCGGTGACGGCATTCACCAGCACCGCGCCGATCACATCCCGTCCGCCGAAGAGACCGATGGTGCAGGTCTCCCGGGAGCAGACCCACCAAGGGTTGCCGTCCTCATCGATCTCAAAATTGACGTTGCCGAAGAGATAGGTGGGGTAGCGGAAGCGCAGGTAACGGCTCAGGTTGCGGTTGAAGTACTCGCTGGGGGAATACTTGATGCCCTCCTCCAGCTGCACCAGGCTGGCCTCCTGGGTACACATATTCACGATGATATAGCCCGGCAGGCCGTCGGACTGGTTGTTGAACCACTTGATGAAGTCGCCGTACTCCAGGCAGGCCACCCGCACCGGCTGGCTCTGGTAGTTGATCTGGCTGTAATCGCTGCTGACCTCAAACTGGGAGACCAGGCTGCTGTTGGAGCTGATGTCCCCCAGCGCCCGCTTGCCCAGCTGAATGGCCGAGGCTTCGTCCAGCATGGGGATTTTGTCATAGGAGATTTCGGATACGTCCTCCATAAAGTCGCCGGTCTGCACATCCATCAGCTCATAGTAGGCGGTGGCGTGGAACATCACGGCCGAGCTGACGGACCCCACCAGGGCCACGGCGAGGCACAGCAGAATGATGATAACGGGGACGCTGCGCAGCAGCCGCTTGGGGGACAGCACGCTGCTGTAGGCGGCGGCCCGTTTGGACTGCTGCATTCTGGCCCGGTTAATGTGATAGACGCCGTTTTCGTCCTGCTCAAAGACCACCTTTTCGTTGGTCTTTTGCCCGGAACCGCCGCCCGGGACGCCCCCCAGCAGGAGCTTTGCCACCAGATAGACCAGGCAGAGGACGATGATGAACACATACAGCTCCGCGCTGTGGGGATTCAGCGCCGGCAGGAACACATAGAAATAAATCCCGCCAACAACCAGCGTAATGAGCAGGCTGAGCAGTATATTCCTGACAGATCGGGTTTTTGTGGTTTTCATGGGGCGCCCTCCTTTGGATTTTAAACTCAGGTTTTCAGCTGTGTTCAGAATACCACATTTTTACCCGATCTGCAATGCAAAAAAAGCCCTTTTACAGAAAAGTTCTCCGTCATTCGGAGGGCTCGGAGCCGTCATTGGGGGTGCAGGGGTTCACATGAACCATGCAGTGCTTCACCGACGGAAACTTTCGCTCAATCACCTGATGCACCTGCTCCGCGATGGCGTGGGCGTCCGTCAGGGAGAGGCTGCCGTTGGCGGAGATCTCCACATCCACATAGGTGCGGCTGGCGAACTGGCGGGTTTGCAGCAGGTCCACGGACTGCACGCCCGGCTGCAGCAGGATTTCAATGCGCATATCCCGCTCGGTCTCCGGGTCACAGGCCCGGTCTGTCAGCTGACCGGCCGCGTTCCGGAAAATGTCAATGCTGGCCTTCAGGATAAAGATGCAGATCACCACGCTGGCAATGGGGTCGCAGACCGGGTATCCCAGCCGCGCCCCCAAAATCCCCAGGAGGGAGCCGATGGAGGACAAGGCGTCGGAGCGATGGTGCCAGGCGTCCGCCATCAGGGCGGTGGAGCCGGTTTTGCGGGCGGCGGCCCGGGTGTACCAGTACATGGCCTCCTTGGCGGCGATGGAGACCAGGGCCGCCGCCAGGGCCAGCACGCCGGGAACCTCCAGGGCGTCATAGGACGCGGAACAGATTTTCTGAATGCCGGAGTAGCCAATGCCAACGCCGGTCAGGGCCAGCACCACCGCCAGCAGAATGGAGGCGATGGATTCCATGCGCTCATGGCCGTACTCGTGCCCGGCGTCCGCCTTCCGTCCGGCCAGCTTCACACTGATCATCACCATGAAGGTGGAAAAGACGTCGCTGGCCGAGTGGACGGCGTCGGAAATCATGGCGCTGGAGTTGGCCAGCACCCCGGCCAACAGCTTGAAGAGGGTCAACAGCAGGTTGACCGCAATGCTCCTGCGGGAGACCCGCATGGCGATTTGGGTTGCGTTTCCCGAAAAATTGTTCATCAAAAACTCCTATCTGCCGCTGCGGGCCGGCACGGTTCGCCCCCTCCAGGCGGCGGTGGGAAGGGGCGCAGATAGAAAAGAACATCTGCGGGACAGGGAAAGCTCACTGTCCCGCAGATGGAATCTTTTGCACACTGCTCTGCTGCCAATTGGCCCGACGAAAACGTCTGTTCAGGTTATTGGCAGTTTACCACAAGGAGCAGCGGTAAGTCAATAAAAACTTTAGTTATCAACGGCAAACCGGCAAAAAATGGGAGTTTCAGACGAAAAAAGTAGTATTTTGGCGGTTTCGCACCGTGACGGCCCGCTCTGCCCGGCCGCCGCAGCGCAGGCCCGGGAGAGACAGGCGTTTTCACACGCAGTCATGCGTCTGCCTCCGAAGATACTGGCCGGACGGCCGGACTTATGTTATAATGAGATGCCCGAACCTCCTGCGCACCCTTTGTTTGCAGAGAGACTGCGGCGCATTGAAAACAACACGATGCGCCGTTCCTGTTGTTCCCTTTGCGCCGCGAACCTCTTAAAATAAAAGCATCCAAACAAAGGAGGTTCATCGAAATGAACACAGACAAACTTTACGCAGAATCCCTCGCCAGCGAGTATGCCCCCAAGGACACCTCCAAGGTCATCGCATTGAAAAAGCTGGACCGGAAGGCGAAGCTGCCGGCAGTCGTCTTTGCCTACGTTTTTGGCATCGTTGGGGCCCTGGTGACCGGATTGGGAATGTGCCTTTCCATGCAGGCTACTTGATTTACGCAATGGCCGCCTATACCTTCTCCAAGGTCGGCGTCGCCGTCAGGAATCTCGCCCGCCATCGCGCCCTGCGTGACCCGGTTTTAGCGGCGTCCAGGGCAATCAGCTTTGCCTCCGCCCTGATTTCCATGCTGTCGCTGGAAATCGCCATGCTCCTGCAATTCGGAACGGACGAGGGATTTTTCCGGACAATGACCGTATCCACCGGAACCGGCGTCTGCGTGATACTGTCCGCAACGGCGCTTTATATGATTCTGACCGCGCAGCGTGCCCTGCACACGCAGGACAGCCTCAAATAGGGCAACCCGGGGAATCGAAAAGAACCGCTGAACCAATGCACAGACGCATTGATTCAGCGGTTCTCTTATGCCGCAATAAAGGAGCCTGTCAGGCTGTGTCCCCTGCCCTTCGGGCGGCCCTAATTTTCCGCGTCGTCCCGGTGCCTGCTCAGGTACTCTTTGATTTTCTCAAAGGCGACGACGCTCATGTCATGCTCCATCCGGCAGGCGTCCTCTGTGGCGGTGTCCTCCGGCACGCCGATGGACATGAGCCAGGCGCTCAAAATCGTGTGCCGCTCGTACATACGCTCCGCGATCTCACGGCCGGCATCCGTCAGGTCCAGCCAACCGTCCTGATCCATGGTGATGTACCCGCTTTTGCGGAGCTTCGACATGGCCACACTGACACTGGGCTTGGAGAAGTTCAGCTTCCGCACCACGTCAATGCTGCGGCAGACCCCCTTCTCCTGCTTCACCATCAGAATCGCCTCCAGGTAGTTTTCCGATGATTCGTGGATTTCCATAGTTCGTTGCACCCTCCTCAAATGATGTTCCGCCCCGCGTCAGCCTGGCGTTCTGTCCGGATTCCGGAGCGGCGCACCTCCGATGAGGTTTCGCAGCCTTCCGTCCGCTGTGGGTCAGTTGGTAATGCCCCGGCTCAGCAAATATTTCTTGACCATCAGGGCCACCTTGAAGGTGATGGCGTCGTCAAACTCCCTCAAGTCCAGGCCGGTCAGCTTCTTGATTTTCTCCAGGCGATAGACCAGGGTGTTGCGGTGGACAAACAGCTTTCTGGCCGTCTCGGACACGTTCAGGTTGTTTTCAAAGAACTTGTTGATGGTGAACAGCGTCTCCTGGTCCAGGGCGTCGATGGGGTTCTTCTTAAAGACCTCCTGGAGGAACATCTCACACAGGGTAATGGGCAGCTGATAGATCAGGCGGCCAATGCCCAGGTTGTCATAGTTGATGATGCTGCGTTCCGCCTCAAAGACCTTGCCCACGTCGATGGCGGTCTGGGCCTCCTTGTAGGCCCGTGCCAGCTCCCGGATATGCTCCGCAATGGTGCCAATGCCGATGACCACCTTCAGCTTCAGCTCCGACTCGATGGTCTCCTCGATTCCGGCGGCGATCTTGTAGAGGTCCTTCGGCACGGAGCCTTCCGGAATCTGCTTCACCAGCACCACGTCATTATCGCCCATGGAGAACACAAAATCGTTCTGCCGGTTGGGGAACATGGCCTGAACGGTATCCAAAATGCCATTCTCCCCGCCCTCCACCGGGCGCACCAGGAACACCGCCCGGGGGGTATCCGCCGGGAAGTGCAGCTTCTCCGCCTGGGCATAGATGTCGCCAATCAGAATATTGTCAGAGATGATGTTTTTGACAAAGGCAGCCTTGTCATACTTCTCCTCATAATAGCTCTTTACGCCGTTCAGAGCCACCGCAGCCATGTTGCAGATCAGCTTTGCCTGCTCATCATCGCCCTGCACAAAAACGGCATAGTCAAACTGCACCCGCCAGCCGCTGAGGGATTTAAAGGTGCGGCCGCCGACCACCAGGGCGGTATCCCGTTCGCTGTTCAGCGCTTCCACGGCGTTTGGCCACTGCTCCCCAATCATGGGGAGGTCATTACACGCCACGACACTTCCCTCTACATCAATGACGCCGATGACACGGTCCGTACACTCCTTCATTTGAAGCACAACGCTTTGGAACAAACGATTTGACATGAGTGCGTCTCTCCTCTCTTGTAGTGCGCCTTATCCTACCTTCGCAGTAAAGCTGTCCTTATTATACTTTTTTTCCCGCCAAATTCAATACTTTTTTTCGTTTCTTTTGTGAATTTTGACGAATCACCCTTCCGCCAGTCCGCAGCACTCCAGAAGGGCCGCCACCTCCCGGCTGTCCAGCGGGCGAAAGGCCCCCGGTTCCAGGGCTTCATCCAGGGTCAGCGGCCCCATGGAGAGCCGCTTCAGGCGCCGCACCGGCTTGCCCCGCTGGGCCAGCATCCGTTTCACCTGGTGGAATTTCCCTTCCCGCAGGGTGACCAGGCACAGATTCTCCCCGATGGCCTCCAGCCCCGCCGGCTGGCAGCGGACGCCGTCCCCCAGGGTCAGCCCGTCGGCAAAGGCGAACACATCCGAAGGGTCCACCGTCCCCTCCGTCTCGGCGAGATACACCTTGTCCACATGATAGCTGGGGGACAGCAGCCGATGGGTCATGACCCCGTCGTTGGTCAGCAGCAGCAGGCCCTCCGTGTCCCGGTCCAGGCGGCCCACCGGGGCCAGCTTCCGGCGGCGCAGCTCCGGCGGGAGAAGGTCCATCACCGTGGCCTGACGGCGATCCTCCGTGGCGGTGAGGACTCCGGCGGGCTTGTTCAGCATGAGGTAGGTATAGCCCCCGCAGGGGATCGTCTCCCCTGCCACCTGGATCACCGCATCCTTCGGCTCCACCCTCGTATCCGGCCGCAGCACCGGCGTACCGTTGACGGAAACCTGCCGACGGCGAATCAGCTCTTTGACCTCTTTCCGGCTGAATCGGCCGGTACCGGCCAGCAGCTTGTCAATCCGCTCCGCGCCCATTGTCTGCCCTCCGCGATGTAAGTTCCTCTAGTATACCATATTTTTCCGGCTTCGTCACCTGTTTTTTCAGCATTTTGCCGGGAAACGAAAAAACGGCGGCCAGCGTCTCAAAACGCTGGCCGCCGTTGGGCAGGGTTATTTCTCCTGTTTTCTGGCGCTCTCCGCCGCAGCGAGCTTGATTTTGCGGCGGTTGATGACTTCCTCCGACTTCGGCTGGATGTCCCCCGCCCTGGTCAGGGCCTGCTTGGTCAGCAGCGGCCCCACCAGCTCATAAACCAGCACGGAGAACAGCGTGATATTGCGGATCAGCGTCCCCGCGTCCCCCAGCTGCATGGCGGTGGTACACATCCCCAGGGCCACCCCCGCCTGGGGCAGCAGGGTGATGCCCAGGTACTTGCAGATGTTGGGGGCGCAGTTGGTCCATTTCGCGCTGGCGTAGGCCCCCAGATACTTCCCGGCGGAGCGGAAGAGGATATACACCAGACCGATGCAGACGATGGCCCCGTCCGTAAACACGCTCAGTTCCAGCTCCGCGCCGCTGATGACGAAGAACAGGGCAAAGAGCGGGGAGGTCCACCGGTCAGAGGCGGCCATCAGGTCGTCCGACAGGGGGCAGAGGTTGCAGAACACCGTCCCCAGCATCATGCACACCAGCAGCGAGGAAAAGCCGATAGTCACCGGCCCCACCTCCACCTCCACTATCGCCAGGGAGGCGGTGAGAAAGACAAAGGCAATGGTCAGGTTCAGCCGGTTCGTGTTGGAGTTGAACAGCCGCTCCAGTTGGGTCAGCAGCCAGCCCATGACCGCCCCCAGGGCCAGAGACGCCGCGATTTCAATCAGCGGGTTCACCAGGATGGAGAACAGGTCCACCACGCCGCTGGTCAGCGTCTTTGCGATGCCGAAGGACACGGCAAACACCACCAGCCCCACCGCATCGTCCAGGGCCACGATGGGCAGCAGCAGGTCGGTCAGCGGCCCCTTGGCCTTGTACTGCCGCACCACCATCAAGGTGGCAGCAGGGGCGGTGGCGGTGGCGATGGCCCCCAGGGTGATGACCTGGGCCACGGACAGCTTGTCCGGCATCAGGGTATGTACCGCCAGCAGCGCCGCATCCACCAGCGCCGTGGCGGTGACCGCCTGCACCACGCCGATGACCGCCGCCTGTCTGCCGGTGGCCTTCAGGCTTTTCAGCCGGAACTCGTTGCCAATGGAAAAGGCGATGAAGCCCAGGGCCACCTCGGACACCAGGGACAGGTCGCTGACGGCTTCGGCAGAGGTGAAGCCCAGCCCGTCGATGTGGAGGGCCCCCAGCCCGTAGGGGCCGATCAGCACACCGGCAATCAGATAGGCCGTAACGGAGGGCAGCTTGAAGGGCTTGAACACCCGGGTCATCAGCAGACCGGCCAGCACGGCGATGGAAACAGACAACAGGACAGACATAATCACTCAACTTCCTACTCCGGGGCCGCCCCTTTGGTGCAAGCCCCCATTCTTTCGCGCACCCTAATATACCCCAAACGGGGGCAAAAAACAATCCTAATTTCAGCGACTTTGGGCAGGTTTCCTCCCCGCCTTTTAGGCAGTTTGTGCGCGCAAAACAAAAACAGGCCGGAAAGATGCGCCCGCCTCTCCGGCCTGTCCCATTGGTTTCCGCTGCGCCTTTGGGGCGCTACATACACTTTCTGATTTGGTTAATGGCGCTCTTTTCCAGCCGGGAGACCTGGGCCTGGGAGATGCCCACCTCGGCGGAGACCTCCACCTGGGTCTTGCCCTGGAAGAAGCGCAGGTCTAAAATGTGCTGCTCCCGGTCCGGCAGGCGCTCCAGGGCCTCGTGGAGGGCGATGTGCTCCAGCCACCGCTCATCCGTGTTTTTCTCGTCCCGCACCTGGTCCATGACGCAGACCGTGTCCGTCCCGTCGGAGTACACCGGGTCGTACAGGGACACCGGGTCGGCGATGGCGTCCAGCGCCGTCACCACCTCCTCCCGTTTCAGCTCCAGCAGCTTGGCAATCTGGTCAATGGACGGCTCCGCCTGATGCTCGTTGAGGTAAGCCTCCCTGGCCTGGAGGACCCGATAGGCGGTGTCCCGGACGGAGCGGGACACCCGCATGGTGGAGGAGTCCCGGAGGAAGCGGCGAATCTCCCCGGCGATCATGGGCACCCCATATGTGGAAAATTTTACCAGAAACTTAGGGTCAAAGTTATCGATGGCCTTGATGAGCCCGATACAGCCGATTTGAAACAGATCGTCCATATTCTGCCCCCGCCCCGCGAACCGCTGGATCACCGACAGCACCAGCCGCAGATTGCCCTCGATCATCTTCTGGCGGGCCTCCTCGTCGCCCTCCTGGATGCGCTCCATCAGCGCCACCATCTCCTCGTTTTTCAGCACCTTCAGCCGGGACGTGTTGACGCCGCAAATCTCTACCTTGCTTTGCATGCACAAATACCTCTTTAGCAGGAAATATGTCTCTAGTATTTCCCGGCTGAGAGGGCGGTATCCGGAAATCTTCCCCCGGCATCCGACGGCTTTTGGGTCATTCTCCCGGAATTGTCCTGCCGCAACGAAAAATCCTACTTGACAATCCGGGTATAATATGGTATACCCTAATTATTCAGTAGGATTTAAGGCAGCAATCCCCCGGGGTGGGCAAACCCCGCATTTTGCGCCGCTGCCTGACAGAAAGAAGGTTTCCTATGAATGTATATTTTGACAACGCAGCAACCACCAGCGTCAGCGAAACGGCGCTGAACGCCATGCTGCCCTGTCTGAAAGAGAACTATGGCAACGCCTCTTCCCTCCACGCTTTGGGGCAGGAGGCCAACCGGGTGCTGGACGAGTCCCGGCAGACCGTCGCCTCCCTGATCGGCGCGAACCCCTCGGAGCTTTACTTCACCTCCGGCGGCAGCGAGGCGGACAACTGGATCATCACCCAGATGGCCTATCAGGGCCGCAGGAAGGGCAAGACCCACCTGATTTCCTCCGCCTTTGAGCATCACGCCGTCCTCCACACCCTGAAAAAGCTGGAGAAGGAGGGCTTTGAGGTGACGCTGCTCCCCGTCCACGAGGACGGGCTGGTGCGCCCGGAGGAGCTGGACGCCGCCATCACCGACAAGACCGCCCTAGTCACCATCATGTACGCCAACAATGAGATCGGCACCATCCAGCCCATCACCGAGCTGGCCGCCGTCTCCCACAAGCACGGCGTATTCTTCCACACCGACGCGGTGCAGGCCGTGGGCCATCTGCCCATCGACGTCAAGGCCCAGGGCATCGACGCCCTGAGCCTGTCCGGGCACAAGTTCCACGGCGTCAAGGGCACCGGCGCCCTGTACTGCCGCAAGGGCGTCCTGCTGGGCAACCTCATCGAGGGCGGCGCCCAGGAGCGGGGCAGACGGGCCGGCACCGAGAACATCCCCGGTATCGTGGCCATGGCCGCCGCCCTGCAGGAGGCCTGCGACCATATGGAGGAAAACGCCGCCCGCGTCACCGCCATGCGGGACAGGCTGATTGCAGGCGTTCTGCAAATCCCCAACTCCCGTCTGAACGGCGACCCGGTGAAGCGCCTGCCCGGCAACACCAGCTTCTGCTTTGAAGGGGTGGAGGGCGAAAGCCTGTTGCTCCGGCTGGATCTGGCCGGCATCTGCGCCTCCTCCGGCAGCGCCTGCACCAGCGGCAGCCTGGACCCCAGCCATGTGCTGCTGGCCATCGGCCTGCCCACCGAGGTGGCCCACGGCTCCCTGCGGCTGACCCTGGACGAGGTGAACACCGAGGAAGAGGTGGATTACGTCCTGGAAAAGCTCCCCGGCATCGTGCGCACCCTGCGCAATATGTCCCCCGTCTGGGAGGACATGATTGAAGCCGGCACCGCCCAGGCATACTGAGATTGAATACAAATGAGAAAGGAACGATGCAATTATGGCAATGGCATATAGTGAAAAGGTGCGGGATCATTTTGCAAATCCCCGCAATGTGGGCAAGCTGGACGACGCCAACGGCGTGGGCGAAGTGGGCAACGCCGTCTGCGGCGACATCATGAAGATGTATCTGAAAATTGATGACGACGGCGTCATCACCGACGTGAAGTTCAACACCTTCGGCTGCGGCGCGGCCATCGCCACCAGCTCCATGGCCACGGAGATGATCAAGGGCAAGACCATTGACGACGCCCTGAAGCTGACCAACAAGGCCGTGGTGGAGGCCCTGGACGGTCTGCCCGCCGTGAAGATTCACTGCTCCGTCCTGGCGGAGGAAGCGGTGAAGGCCGCCCTCAGCGACTACTACACCCGCAAGGGCCTGCCGGTTCCTCCGGAGTGCCAGATGGCCTGCGGCAACAACTGCGAAGCCTGCCAAATCTAAACGCCAAAAATTCATCGGATTGCTGTCGCCTCTGGCGGCGGCAATCTTTTTTTCTTTGCCACTCCCTACAAGTTTTTTCAAACCAATCTGCAACCTATCCTGAGTTGAGGAGCATCACGTATCCTCACAGTCAGATTTCAGCGACCAAAGGGCAACAAAATTGCCGCCCGTTCCGCCGTAAGGCGGGAACGTGGGCGGCAATCCCCGCCAGCCGCCATCGGCGGCAGCTTTGGTGCGTAA
>JAJQBL010000053.1 GCA_021203325.1 Clostridiales bacterium
AAGCGGCATTTCCGCTGCGCTCCCTATGCCTTACGGCGGAACGGGCGGCAATTCTATTGCCCGTTGGTCGTGGAAATCTGACTGCACCACAACGTTTTTCCTTCGGTGGAAACGCTGTGCTGCTCCTTCGCTCAGTAGGGGCGCACAGTGTGCGCCCGGCGAACTCTTCGGTTATTACTGAGTTTGCCGAAGGAACGGGCTTTTCCGTGGGCAGGTAAAGCGGGAAGAAAAGAATGTTATCATCCAACAGACCGGTTCCGCATGGCGGGTTTATGGAAGGTGCAAACGGGCGGGCGCACACTGTGCGCCCCTACGGGTGACGGAAACGCTGCGGTGAAACCTGTGACATGGCGGTTACAACAACGCCTTGCCTCCCCTGAAAGGGTAGGGAGCGCAGCGGAAATGCCACTTGACGGCGGAGGTGCCCCCGCAGGGGGGCGGAGGGGTTTGCTAACAGCTAACAGCTAACAGCTCCCCTCATGTAATCCTCTTAAACTGCTTCTCGATCTGCTTCTTCGTCATGGTGATGGCCACCGGCCTGCCGTGGGGGCAATACCGCACCTGCCCGGACATCACCGCCTGGGCCACCACCTCCAGCTCCTGTTCCCCGCTGACCCAGCCGCCCTTGATGGCGCTCTTGCAGGCCATGGTGTGGAGCAGCTCGTCCCGGGCGGCGGAGGGGTCCGCTGTGCCGGTGGTCAGCAGCCGCTGGGCCAGCTCCTCCAGGGTGGGGAGGATGTCCTCCTCCGCCAGGTAGTCCGGCACCTGCCGCACCAGCAGGGTGCCGCCGCCGAACTCCTCCGCGTCGAAGCCGAACCGGGCCAGCAGGGGGAGATGCTCCGTCAGGGCGGCGTACTCGTCGGGCTCCGGCTTGTACACCAGGGGGGTCAGCAGCATTTGGCGCATGGGCTGGTAGTCCCTGGCCTTCAGCCGGTCGAAGTTCATCCGCTCGTGGGCGGCGTGTTTGTCGATGAGGTACACCGTATCCCCCTGCTCCACGATGATGTAGGTGTTCAGCACCTCACCGGCCACCCGCCACATGGGGGCGTCCGGGGTCAGCGGCTCCGGCTGGGGGACCGGTTCCTGCTCCGGCTCCGGCCCGGCGGGGGCCTCCCCTTCTGCGGGGGGGACCGGAGGCATATCCTGTGTCGGCGGCTCCTGGGCCTCCTGCATGGGAGGGGAAGGCTTTTTCAACGGCTCCGCCGCGGGCGGGGCGTCGAAGTCCTCCGGCTCGTCGTACACCACCGTCAGGTCCGGCTCCACCGGGGACACCTGCCGCACCGCCGCGGGCCGGGCCGTCAGGGGCACCGTCGCCCGGACAGGGGACGGCGCCGGTTCCGACCGCTGGGGCTGGTACAGCCTGCCGCTGTCCTGGAGACTGATCTCCCCCTGGGGGTTCAGGCCCAGCTTCCGGTATTCCTCCGCCGTCATGGTCCGGAAGAAGGTCTGACTGCCGGTGACGGTGTCCTCCTGACGGGGCTTCGCCGGGGGCTGCGACCGCAGGGCGTCCGGATGGCCCTGCTCCCGCTGGAGGGCGGATTTCACGGCGTAGTAGACGGCGTCAAACAGGGCCTTTTCGCTGGAAAACTTCACTTCCGTCTTGGTGGGGTGGACGTTTACGTCCACACTGTTCAGCTTTGTGGTCAGGTGAAGGACGCAGCAGGGGAATTTGCCCACCATCTTCTGGTTTTGATAGGCCTCCTCCAGAGCCGCCGTCATGGTGCGGCTCTTCACATACCGGCCGTTGACGAAGAAGTGCTGGCACCCTCTGGTGCCCCGGCAGCACACCGGCCGGGAGACGAAGCCCTCCACGGCGATGTCCCCCTCGCTCCGGCAGGGCAGGAAGCCCAGGGCCACGTCCCGGCCCAGTACGGCGTAGACCGCGCTTTTCAGGCTGCCGTCGCCGGGGGTGGAAAGCTCCTGCTTCCCCTCCCGAATCAGCCGGAAGGCCACCTCCGGGTGGCTCATGGCGGCGTGCTGTACCACCGCCGTCACCGCCGCCCCCTCCGCCGTGTCCCGCTTGATGAATTTCAGCCGGGCGGGGGTGTTGTAGAACAGCTCCCGGACAATCATGGTGGTGCCGTCGGGGCAGCCAACCTCGCTGCGCTCCCGCACCACGCCGCCGTCCAGCAGCAGGGCGGTGCCGAAGGGCTCGTCAGCGGTTTTGGTCATCAGTTCCACCTTGGAGACGGCGGCGATGGCCGCCAGGGCCTCCCCCCGGAACCCCAGGGTGCCGATGGCCTCCAGGTCGTACTCGGTGCGGATTTTACTGGTGGCGTGGCGGAGGAAGGCGGTCTCCGCCTCGGCGGCGGCGATGCCGCAGCCGTCGTCCGTCACCCGGATATAGCTCATGCCGCCCCGCTGAATTTCCACCGTCACATTGGCGGCGCCGGCGTCGATGGCGTTTTCCGTCAGCTCCTTCACCACGCTGGCGGGGCGCTCTACCACCTCGCCGGCGGCGATGAGGTCGGCAATGTGGGCGTCTAAGCATTGGATTTTGGGCATGGGAACCTTCTTTCTGGTGGATGGCAGCTATTAGCTGTCAGCCGTTAGCCGGTAGGGGCGCTTTGTGCGCCCGGCCACGGCTAGCTTTCATTTTGTCCTTAAACTGGAAACAAGATATTACAGAGCGTAATTATCAGATATATCTATACAAAATGAAGTTAAAAACGCAAATGGTTTTACGGAGAAACTCCCCGTCAGGACACCTTTTGAATGGTGAAAACAGGCGGGCGCACAATGTGCGCCCCTACTGGGAGAGGGAAACGCGGGGCGGAACCCCGCCATCGGCTGCCGCTCCGGGGTACACCCCGCCATTGTCCCTCTATTGTACCAGAAAAAAGTCAAAATGAAAACCCCCCTTTCACGTTCCGGCAAAAACTTGCCCCTGTCACAGGAAATTCATCCGCAACCTATTGACAACCGAAGAAATTACGCGCATAATAGTAGCTACCAGTGGTAGAAAGAAAAGAGTGTTAGGAGGTGATACCATGGAGCTTGAGGAAATGGCAACGGAGCTGTTCCGTTACGCGTCAGTCTTTCAGCGAGGCCCCCGGCGGAAGATGACCGAGATCTCCCAGGGGGAGATGGCGATGCTGCTCCAACTCATCCACACGGACGCACCCACCACCCCCACCGCTCTGAGCAACTGCTTCCACCTGTCCACCGCCAGGGTGACCAACATCCTGAACAGCCTGGAGCGCAAACGCTATGTGGAGCGCACCAGAGATGGGAAGGACCGCCGCAAGATCATCGTCCGGGTCACCGAGGCGGGCAAGGACTATGCGGCGGAGCGCTACCGGGATGCCATCAACGACCTGAAAGGGCTGCTGACCGACCTGGGCGAAGAGGACGCCATAGAGTATCTGCGCCTGGTGAAGAAGATTTCTACCCTGATTCAGGAGCATGAGGCTCAATCCCGCTGCCTCTGTGCCAGGGACGCGGGTCCTGCCCGCGAACCCCCTGACCCCGCGCCTCCGACCCCTGAGGAGTGACGCGGAACAATCGCACATTCTGACAAATTACAGCCCGCCGCCAAGGGGAGCGTCCGGGCCAGGAAAGGAAGGATAGTCTAATGAATATGATTAGGCGGCTGATCCCTTATTTTAAGGGATACGGCAAACAGGCGCTGCTGGCGCCCTCCCTCATCACGGTGGAAACCATCTGCGAGCTGATTCTGCCTCTGCTGATGGCGCAGATCATCGATGTGGGCATCGCCAACAGCGACATGGGGGTCATCCTCCGCATGGGGGCGCTGATGCTGCTGGTGGCCTGCATCTCCATGACCTGCGGCACCCTCAGCGCGAAGTTCGCCGCGGAGGCCTCCATCGGTTTGGGGGCCAACCTCCGCAGCGCGGAGTTTGACCAGGTCAGCAAATTCTCCTTTGCGGACATTGACCACTTCTCCTCCTCCTCGCTGATCACCCGTATGACCAACGACATCACCAACATCCAGAACACCGTGGCCATGGCGCTGCGGATGCTGGTGCGGTCCCTGATGATGATGGTGGTGGCGCTGATCGTGTCCTTCACCATCGAGTGGCGGCTGGCCATCATCCTGCTCATCATCCTGCCCATTCTGGCGGCTGCGGTGGGCTTCATCATGACCAAGTGCCACAGCCTGTTCCGGGCCATGCAGGCCAAGATCGACGCACTGAACGAGAAGGTGCAGGAGAACCTGGTGGGCATCCGGGTGGTGAAGAGCTACGTCCGGGCCGACTTTGAGAAGGAAAAATTCCGCACCGCCAACGACGAGTACACCAGCGCCGGCCTGCGGGCCGTGCTGCGGGTCATCTCCCTGAACCCCATTATGATGCTCTGCGTCTCCACCGCCACGGTGCTGATTCTGTACAACGGCGGTCTGCTGGTGCTGGGGGGTGAGCTGCCCATCGGCCAGCTGTCCAGCCTGCTGAACTATATCATGATGGTGCTGATGGGGGTCATGATGGTGGCCATGACGCTGCTGCAGTACAGCCGCGCCCAGGCCTGCTCCGACCGTATCTTTGAAGTCATCGACACCGAGCCGGACATTGAGGACGGCCCTCTGTCCCACGAGCAGCTGCCCCAGTCCGCCGGCAAGGTGGAGTTCCGCAACGTGGCCTTTAAGTACACCAAAACCGGCAGCGGCGACGACGTACTGACCAAGCTGGACTTTGTGGCCCAGCCGGGCCAGATTGTGGCCATCGTCGGCGGCACCGGCGTGGGCAAGAGCTCCCTGGTGAACCTGATTCCCCGGTTCTACGACGTCACCGGCGGCGAGGTGCTGCTGGACGACGTGAACGTGAAGGACTACCCCCTGGAGGACCTCCGGGGCCGCATCGGCATGGTGCTGCAAAACAACGTGCTGTTCTCCGGCACCATTCGGGAGAACCTGCTGTGGGGCGACCCCAACGCCACCGAGGAGGAGATGATTCAGGCCGCCAAGGACGCCCAGGCCTACGACTTCATCATGTCCTTCCCCTACGGCTTTGACACCCACCTGAGCCAGGGCGGCGTCAACGTCTCCGGCGGACAGAAGCAGCGGCTCTGCATCGCCCGGGCCATGCTCCGCAAGCCCTCCGTGCTGATTCTGGACGACTCCACCTCCGCCGTGGACTCCGCCACCGAGGCCCTCATCCGGGAGAGCTTCTACCACAACCTGAAGAACACCACCGTCATCCTGATCGCCCAGCGTATCTCCTCCGTCCGGAATGCGGATCAGATCATCGTGCTGGACGAGGGCACCATCGCAGGCATCGGCACCCATGAGGAACTGATGCGCTGCAACAAGATCTATCAGGAGATCTATCATTCTCAGCTGGAAGGAGGGGTCGATCATGGCTAATAACGGACCTGGAAACGGACCCGGAAGGGGCAATAATCCCAACCCCCAGCGGCCCAAGAATATGATGGCCACCATCACCCGGCTGCTGAGCTACCTGATGAAGCGGCCTGCGATGCTGATCGCGGCGCTGCTGATGGTGGTGCTGTCCTCCCTGTGCAGCGTGGCGGCCACCTATATGATGCGCCCCATCATCAACGACCTGACCAACGCCGCGGCCGAAGGGGTCACGGTGCTGCCCGGCCTGCTGACCGGCGTGGTTCAGCTGTTCCTGGTATACCTGGTGGCAGCAGTCTGCTCCTACGGTCAGGCCAACCTGATGGCCCAGCTGGCGCAGCGGAGCTGCAACACCCTGCGGAAAGAGCTGTTCGACCATATGCAGACCCTGCCCCTGCGGTTCTTCGACCAGCACACCCACGGCGAGCTGATGAGCCGCTTCACCAACGACGCGGACAACGTGCAGATGGCCCTGGAGCAGTCCATCGTCCAGATGCTGTCCGCCGGCATCACCTTCATCTCCACGGTGGTGATGATGATTTATCTGAGCCCCCTCCTGTTCCTCATCTCTGTCATCATGCTGGTGGCCATTATGCTGGTCATCCGTGTGGTGGGCGGCAGGAGCCGCGCCTACTACCGGGAGCAGCAGGCCGCCCTGGGCGCCCTGAACGGCAACATCCAGGAAATGATGTCCGGCATGAAGGTGGTCAAGGCCTTCACCCATGAGGACCAGGCGGTCAGCGACTTCCGCGAGCTGAACGAGAACTACCGCCAGGCGGCCTCCAAGGCCACCTTCTACTCCAACGCCATGGGCCCCATCTCCGGCAACATCTCCAACATCGGCTATGCCATCACCGCCGCGGTGGGCGGCGCCCTGAGCATCATCGGCGGCTTCGACATCGGCGGTCTGGTCACCTACCTGACCTACTCCAAGCAGCTGTCCCAGCCCCTGAACCAGATCACCATGCAGATGAACAACGTCCTCTCCGCCCTGGCCGGCGCCGAGCGCATCTTCGCCGTCATGGACGAGGAGCCGGAGATCGACACCGGCAAGGTCACCCTGGTCAACGTGGAAAAGCACGAGGACGGCAGCCTGAGCCTTCACAACGGCCAGGGCCGGGTCACCAACTGGGCGTGGAAGCTGCCCCAGACCGAGCGGGGCATGCTGGTCCACCACGACGACGGCCAATGGAGCTGGGAGCCCCGGAACGGCGGCGACGCCTTCAAGATGAAGGAGGTCACCGGCACCGTCATCGGCCAGGGCGAGGACGCCTGCGAGCTGGTGGAACTGAAGGGCGACGTCCGCCTCAATAATGTGGACTTCAGCTATGTGCCGGAGAAGCAGGTGCTGTATGACCTGAGCGTCTACGCCAAGCCCGGCCAGCAGATCGCCTTCGTGGGCTCCACCGGCGCAGGCAAGACCACCATCACCAACCTGATCAACCGGTTCTACGAGATTCAGGACGGCGGCATCACCTATGACGGCATCGACGTCCAGAGCATCGCCAAGGACAGCCTCCGCCGCTCCCTGGGCATCGTCCTCCAGGACACCCACCTGTTCACCGGCACCGTCATGGAGAACATCCGCTACGGCAAGCTGGACGCCACGGATGAGCAGTGCATCGCCGCGGCCAAGACCGCCAACGCCCACTCCTTCATCCGCCGCCTGCCGGAGGGCTACAACACCATGGTCACCGCCGACGGCGCCAACCTGTCCCAGGGCCAGCGGCAGCTGCTGGCCATCGCCCGGGCCGCCGTGGCGGACCCGCCGGTGATGGTGCTGGACGAGGCCACCTCCTCCATCGACACCCGTACCGAGGCCCTGATCTCCAAGGGCATGGACGCCCTGATGAAGGGGCGCACCACCTTCGTCATCGCCCACCGGCTGTCCACCGTCCGCAACAGCGACTGCATCGCCGTGCTGGAGCTGGGCCGCATCATTGAGATCGGCTCCCACGATGAGCTGATGGCCATGAAGGGCCGCTACTACCAGCTGTACACCGGTCAGTTCCAGCTGAGCTGACAGAGGCACACACATCTAATGAAACCACCCCCGCAGAGACAGCGCCTTTGCGGGGGTGGCGGTGTTTTGAGGGTGGCGATATTGCAGGGAAACCCTGTACAAACAGGAACAGCGGCCCACAACATGGGCCGCTGTTCCTATAGGGAAATTAGGGAGGATAGAATGAAAAGAAGAAGTTGCTCAACTCATGTATATAAGATACACCCCGGATGTTACAGAAGTTCGCGGGAAAATGTTACAGAAGTATGAAATGCAGTTTTTTTCGGCTCCTCATTCGCCTTCCGACCCGGCATCGTCCGACCCGTCGTCGTCCAGATCGTCCTCCGCCTCATATTCCACCATCGGCACTTCCTCGGTGTCTCCGGTATCCCCACTGTCTCCATCCCCGGTCTCCTGGCTGGAGCCTTCGGTGACCTCGCCGGAGATGGATACGGAGTACAGCCCGGTGTCCACCAGCAGCTCCAGGAAGTTGTCCCCGGTGACGGTCTCACCGGCGGTGAGGCAGTCCTCCACGGCCTCGCCGCTGCGGATCTGCTGAATCAGGGCCAGCACCTGCTCCGGATAGGTCACCTCCGGGGACAGGGTGGTCATGGCCAGGAAGCCGTCGCTGAGCCACTGGACGCTCTCCAGCCCGCACTGTGCCCCCACCACGATGGGATAGACGCTGCCCGCGTAGGAGGCGTGAAGGGTGGTCAGGGCGGCGGCGCAGGTCTCGTTGCTGGTGGTCAGCAGCACGTCCAGATTCTCCCCGCCGGAGTAATAGGTCGTCAGCAGGGTCTCCGTCCGTCCGGCGGCGTCCGCCGTCGCCACGTCCCCATAGTCCTGCTGGCCGGAGGGGATGGTCAGCTGGCCGGCGGTCAGGTAGGTCTCCAGCACCTCCATGGCCCCCTCATAGATGAGGCGGTCCACATCGGTGTCCCCCACCACCAGCTCCAAGGTGTAGGTTTCGTCTCCGGCGTCCTCGGCGTCCAGCCCCAGGGCCTCCGCGATGTAAGCGGCCTGGGCGGCCCCCATGGCGGCGTAATCCGTCCCCACATAGCAGGTGACGGCGCTGTTATCCAGCAGGGTGCCGCAGGCCAGGACGGAGATGCCCGCCTCACCGGCGGAGGTCAGGGCGCTGTCAATGGCGTCCGCGTCCACCGCCTCCACGATGAGGATGGCGCACTCATCCTCGATCATGGCATTCAGCTGCAGGCTCTGGGTGCTGCCGTCCCCCTCTGCGTAGGCCATCTCCACGGAGAAGCCGGCCTCCTGGAGCAGGGACTGCAGCTCCTCCGCCTGGCCGTTCAGGGAGTCGCCGGCCTCCGCGGTGCCGGCCAGGGCGATGCCGATCAGCGTCATGTTGGCGGTGGCGTCCGCCTCCGGCGTCAGCCCCTCGGACTGGGCGTCGGACACGGACGCGGATACGGAGGCAGACGCGGATTCAGAGGCGGCGCTGGAACCGGAGGAGGTATCCTCCCCCACGGTGCAGCCGGTGAGGGCCATCAGGCCCAGGGACAGGGTCAGAAACGCTGTGAAAAATCGTTTAACGTGTTTCATAGTGGACGATCCTCCAGACCCGGACAGATGTCCGGGGAAATTTGAATATGATTGCCTCCGGGGCACAGGCGGAAAACCGCATTGCCCCCAAAAGCTGTACCTATCTTAGCACAAGACCGTCCCCTTGGCAATGGGGGAGATATGAATTTTTTCTTAAAAGTACGGAGATTGCCGGGTTTCAGGGGGTTTCCGGACGGTTCCAACGGGGAGGGGGACAGGGACAAAACGCAGCACCCTCCGGAAGCCGCGGCTCCGGAAACCGCGAAAAATCTTTCCAATCCCGCGACACTGTCCGGATTATTGGACACCTCCTGTGCTATACTGGTCTCATCAAACAAAAGGAGGCCAATCGCCATGCAGGTAAAGGTACGTTATGTCAGAGGTCATGTGGAGGTATACGATCAGTTCGGAGCATTCCTGTTCTCCGCCGACAGCATCGGTGAGGCGCTGGAAGAGCTGGAGGAGGATGCCACCTAGCGTTGGGGGAAAATTTTTCCCGGAAAATCGGGAAAAACCCCTTGCAAGAATCGAACATATGTGCTATTATAGGGAACAAGCAATAGAACAAACGTTCTTTCACCGGAACCGGATTGGAGGATCTGCCATGGAAACCGTCTATTTTACCACACGGAGCTTTATCCGCCACGAGGACAACGTCATCGATTTTGAGGAATATAAGGAAAAGCTGGCCGCCCAGCAGGCCCTGCTGGCGGAGCCGGAGGAACCGGAGGACGCTCTCCCCCGGCGGGAGGCCGGACCCTCTGCCGCCCCGGAACGGCGGTCCGCCGTCGTCCGGCTGAAGGATACGCTGGATCTGGCGGCCTCCGCCGCCATGCTGCTGGTGGCGGTGATTACCGCGGTGATGATTCTGTAGCCGGGCAAAAACGCAAAAAAGAAAACGCCTGAATGCATCACTCAGGCGTTTTCAAAAAAGAAGATGTCCTTCTGTGTTTCTGGTAATGCGATTGCAGAACCCGCACAGCCGTTTCACCCTCAGCCCAATTATCATAGCACGTTTTAGCCGTTTTTGCAAGAAAACCGCGAAAGATTTTTTCACAAAAAGAAAAAACAAACGGGGCGGCTTTCTGGCAAAACAACGAATGGAGACGTGTTCCATTTTTTGAAAAGAGTGGCCGCATCCTTTGATTACAGGGTGTTTTCACAACTTTTCCTGACCTTCCCTTCGGTTACGGCAGGCGACGCCGCTCACAGCGCCGCCGCCAGAGCGGGCAGCTCGGCCATGGAGCGGATGCGGAGCAAATCCTCCGTCCCGGGGACCTCTGCGTTCTCCATTCGGAACCACGCACTCTGCGTTCCCGCCTGGCCGTCCTTCCCGTCCTCCGGCCGGAACGGGACCCCGTGCATCCCCGCCCGGTTGGCCCCGGCCACGTCCCGGCGGGGGTTGTCCCCCACAAAGAGGCAGCACTCCGGCCCGCACCCCGCCTTCTCCAGGCACAGGGAGAAGAACCGGGGGTCGGGTTTGTCCGCCCCGGCCTCCTCGCTGCACACCATAAAGTCGAAATAAGGCAGGAACCCCAGCCGTTCCAGCTTGGTCAGCTGCCAGCCGGCGGTCAGGTCCGTGCCGATGCCCAGGCGGTAGCCCTGAGATTTCAGGGTGCGGAGGCAGTCCTCCACGCCGGGGGTCGGCTCCATGGCGTCCAGCAGGGTGTTCCAGTACAGCCCCTCCATTTCCCGGGCAAAGGTCAGGGGCTGACCCAGCCACTCCAGCAGGATCTGGCACCGCAGCACCCGGCTGTGGGTGGCCCCGCACTCGTGGCCCACCCGGCGAATCTGCTCCCGGTACGCCTTCCAGTACAGGTCAAAGAAGCGGTCATAGGGGACGCCGAATTTTTCCCCGGCGTAGGCGGCCAGCGCCGGGAAGGCCACGGCGTCCGCCTTCGTGTAGCTGTACAGGGTGTCGTCAATGTCAAACAAAATTGTCTTTATCATAGCCCACCTCACAGGGCCCGGAAGGCCCGCACCGCCGCCGCCACGTCCGGGGCGTTGAACACGGCGGAGCCGGACACCAGAATGTCCGCCCCGGCGGCCTTGCACAGGGGGCCGGTGGTGGCCAGATTCACGCCGCCGTCCACGCTGATCTCCAGCGCCAGACCCAAACGGTCCCGCTCCGCCCGGATGGCGGCGATTTTTTGCTCGCTTTCCGGCAGGAAGGTCTGCCGTCCCTGACCGGGCTGCACCCCCATGACCAGGGCCAGGTCGATCTGGCTCAGCCAGGGAAGCATGGCCTCCACCGGCGTGTCCGGGGAGCAGGACAGCCCCACCTTACACCCTGCCGCCCGGATGGCCCGGATGGTTTCGGGGATGCTGTCCTCCGCCTCCACATGGAAGGTGATCCAGTCCGCCCCGGCCTCCGCAAACGCCTTGACATAGCGCCGGGGATTGGTTATCATAAGGTGTACATCAAAGACAGCGTCAGGCAGGGCCTTGTCCAGGCTCTGCAGCATCGGCAGGCCGAAGCTCAGATTCTCCACAAAGTGACCGTCCATCACATCGTAGTGTATCATATCCGCCCCTGCGTCCAGCACAGTGCGGCAGCACGCGCCCAGGACAGCGAAGTCGGCGGCAAGTATGGAAGGGCTCAGTTTCATACGATTTTTTACATCCTTTCGTCTCCGCTCAGATCCCAGTGCCTGTGGCGGCCTGCCCCATTATATAGCATTTTCTCCGTTGTTGCAACTATTCTGCGGAAAAAGACAATTTTTCTACTTTTTTGAAAATTTTTGCCTTTTTGCGGCGGATTTGTTTCAGTTTTCGGAAAAAAGACGCATTTGTATCACGGAGGCCGTTATCATGACCGGAAAAACCCATTTCGTCTGCGGGGAGGCCCTGGCCCTCTGCCTGCTGCGCCCCGACACCCCCCGGACCCTGGTGCTCTGCCTGGCGGCGGCGGCGGTGGGCAGCGTCATCCCCGACGTGGACGTGACCACCTCCACCTCCCACCGGGAGCTGGTGCGCATCGTCTCCGTGGCCGGGGCCGCCCTGCTGCTGGGCTGGGCGCTGAACACCGCGTTCCAGCTGGGGATTGAGCGGTTCCTGCTGCGGTACGCCGGAGCGCAGGAGATAGCGGCCTGGGCGGTGCTGTTTCTGGGGCTGTGCGTCTTTGGCACCACCCAGCCCCACCGCTCCTTTATGCACTCCCTGATGGGGCTGGCCCTGCTGACCTTCTGCGTCTGGCGGGGGGCGGAGCCTCTGGCGGGGGCCTTTTTCATCGCCATGGCCTCTCACATCCTGCTGGACCTTCTGAACCGGAGGGGGCTGCGGCTGCTGTACCCCTCCCGGTGGAGCTGGTCCCTGGGCCTGTGCCCCGCCGACGGGGTGGCGGACCGGGTGCTGTGCGCCGTGGGGGGGGGTCTGCTGACAGTGGTGGGGGTCGTGGTGTGCCTGGTGTGAGGCGGGCTGCCCGTTTTCCTTCTTAGACAAGGAATGATAAAGGAAACAGGTGTTTGCCCGACCGGCGGCTGTTCGTTCCTTAGATAAGGATACTGGAAGGAAATAACGCGTTTGCCCTTGCCAGGGCGGGGCCTGACTGCTGCGTTATCACTTTTAGCATATCCTCCTCGGTCAGTGAGCCTTGCCAGCATAGCTGGCTGCGGTTTTCGGCTAAAAATATGCCGCTGGCATATTTTCTGAACGCC
>JAJQBL010000106.1 GCA_021203325.1 Clostridiales bacterium
TGGGGTGGTGTGTTTCCACTCGCCCGGGGGGGGGGGGGGGGGGGGGCGGCCCGCTTCCTCCTCCTTCTTCTTGCTGAACTTGTTCACGATACGGACGATCCAGAACACGGCGAAGGCGGTGATCAGGAAGGTGATGATGGCGTTGATGACAGCGCCGATGCCGAAGGGGCCGACGGTGATGCCGGAGAAGTCCATCTCGCCCATAATCAGCGCGATGATGGGGGTCAGCAGGTTCTCCACGATGGAGGTGACAATGGCGGTGAAGGCGGAGCCTACCACAACGCCGACGGCCATGTCCAGCACGTTGCCGCGCATGATGAAGGTTTTAAATTCGTCGATCCAGCTGGTTTTTTCATGATGATACATCCTTTCTTTTTCTGTGTTGCTTTGGTGTGGTTTATGGTTTACTCTTGCCTGGGCACATAGGTATTGGCCACCTGGAGCCTGTCCTTGCCGCCCATATAGGGCTGCAGCACCTTGGGGATGACCACGGAGCCGTCGGCCCGGAGGTTGTTCTCCAGGAAGGCGATGAGCATCCGGGGCGGGGCCACCACGGTGTTATTCAGGGTGTGGGCCAGAACGTTGTTGGTTTTTGTCTTTTTCCGGCCCTTTTTGTCGGTAAACTCCACCGTTTCGGTGTAGCGGATGCCCAGGCGGCGGGCCTGGGCGTCCCCAAGGTTGGAGCAGGAGCAGACCTCAAAATATTTCTGCTGCCGGGGGGACCAGGCTTCGATGTCGCAGCTCTTCACCTTCAAATCCGCCAGGTCGCCGGAGCAGCACTCCAGCTGCCGGACGGGGATGTCCAGGGAGCGGAACAGGTCCACGGAGTACCGCCACATCTTCTCGTACCAGGCCATGGAGTCCTCCGGCTTGCAGATGACGATCATTTCCTGCTTCTCAAACTGATGGATGCGGTAGACGCCCCGCTCCTCCAGACCGTGGCTGCCCTTTTCCTTCCGGAAGCAGGGGGAATAGGAGGTCAGGGTCAGGGGCAGTTGGTCGCCGGGGATGATTTGGCCGTTGAACCGGGCAATCATGGAGTGTTCGCTGGTGCCGATGAGGTAGAGGCTGTTCTTCGGGTCGGTGTTGGAGGCGTCCTCGATTTTATACATCATGGCGTCCATCTCCGGGAAGGACATGACCCCCTCCACCATCTCCCCCCGAATCATATAGGGCGGGATGACGTAGGTGAAGCCCCGGTCGATCATAAAGTCCCGAGCGTAGGCCAGCACCGCCTCATGCAGCCGGGCCACGTCGCCGATCAGGTAGTAAAACCCGGTGCCGGACACCCGGCGGGCGCTGGTCAGGTCGATGCCGTTGAAGGACTCCATAATGTCCGTGTGGTAGGGGATGGGGAAGTCGGGCACCTTCGGCTCCCCGAAGCGCTGAACCTCCACGTTGCAGGAGTCGTCGGGGCCGATGGGGACGCTGGGGTCGATGATGTTGGGGATGACCAGCATGATCTCCCGCACTTTGGCGTTCAGTTCCGCCTCCTTCGCGGAGAGGGCCTCCCGCTCCTCGGACTCCGTCACCACCTGCTCCTGGAGTTTGGCGGCCTGGGCCTCATATTCGGCGGCCTGCTCCGGCTCCTTTTTCGCCTTGCCCTTCAGCATGCCGATCTGCTTGGACAGGATGTTCCGGTTCTGCTGGAGGGCCTCCGCCTGCTGCTTGGCTTCCAGGGCCTGATTGTACAGGTCGATGACCTGGTCCACCAGGGGCAGCTTCTCCTCCTGGAATTTTTTCTTGATGTTTTCCTTGACGATGTCCGGGTTGTCCCGGACAAATTTGATGTCTAGCATACGTTTTTACTCCTCAAATTGGTTTCTTTCTCTCTCAGACTTATTTTTTGGCTGCTGCCGCCTTTTTCCGCTCCGTCCGGGGGTCGAGATGACCGCCGGTCTGCCCCAGCAGGGTGGCCAGCAGGCTCAGGACAATCACCAGATACCAGCGCCGGTCCCCGTAGTACATGGAGAGGGCCATAGCGCTGAGCAGAGCCGGCCCCAGCCCCACGTCGAACACCAGCCAGGGCACCCCGGCGCCGCCGCTGCGCTGCACATAGTCCACCGCGGTGAACAGCGGGATGGCCAGGAGGGCAATCACCACAGCGCACAGCAGAAGGGGAGAGAAGACTGCCTTCATCACATTCCAAATCCACAGCACACCGTCATCGGAGAAGGTAAAGCTCCCTTCCACCGCGCCGAAGCGGGTCACCGCTGTCTGAACGGTGCCCCCCAGCAGCTGGAGCAGGGGGATCAGCACCAGCGTCATTCCGCCGTTTATCAGCTTCCGCGGCCAGCCGGTAAGGGCCTTCTGTTTTTGGAAAAGGTGCAGGGTCAGGGCGGAGACGGTACACAGGCCGTAAACCACCAAATAGAGCTCCATCCAGGTGTGGACTCCGGCCCCGGTGGAGCCCTCCATCCCCAGCACATTGGCGCAGAAGGTGGTGGGCCAGGTGTTGGCCAGGATGCTTTCCCACAGGTCCTCGAAGCCCGCCGACAGGGTTACCAAATCCATGGGCATCACCCGCCTTTCCGGGGCAGCAGCTTCATGGCGTCCAGCAGGTCGTTCAGGTCGTCCACGCCGTAGAACTCCAGCTCCAGCTTGCCCTTCCGCTTGCCCTGGGTGATTTTCACCCGGCGGCCCAGCAGGTCCGCCAAATCCTTGGCGGCCAGGGCGGCGTAGTCCACCGTCAGCTCGTCCTTGGGCGTTTCCGGCGGGGGAGCCTTCTCCTGCTGCTCCCGGAGCTTGCCTGCCAGCTGCTCCGCCCCCCGGACGCTGAGACCCCGCTTGTCGATCTCCTCCGCCAGGCGGTTCTGGGCCGTCAGGTCGCTGACGCTGAGGACGGCTCTGGCGTGACCGGCGGACAGCCTGCCGTCCTCCACCATGGCCTGGAGGTTGTCCGCCAGGCCCAGCAGCCGGACGGCGTTGGCCACGGTGCTGCGGCTCTTGCCCACACGGGCGGCCACCTGCTCCTGGGTCATGCCGTACTCCTTCATCAGGGTTTCATAGCCCTGGGCCTCCTCCATGGCGTTCAGGTCCTCCCGCTGGAGGTTTTCGATGAGGCCAAGCTCCATGGCCTCCCGGTCGTCCGCCTCCAGCACCAGCACCGGCACCTCCTCCAGCCCCGCCTCTCTGGCGGCCCGCCAGCGGCGTTCACCGGAGATGATCTGGTAGTAGCCGGAGGCCATCTGCCGGACGTTGATGGGCTGCAAAATGCCGTGTTCCCGGATGGAGTCCGCCAGGTCGCTGAGGCTCTCACTGTCGAACATCTTCCGGGGCTGGGCGGCGTTGGGCTGCACCTTGGCGATGGGCAGCTTCAGGACACCGGACTGCTCCGGCTCGGTGCTGCCCTCCCCCAGGAGGGCGTCCAATCCCCGGCCCCGGGGCTGCTCGTCAAGCCCCCGGCCCAGGCCGAAGCTTTCGCTTCGCTTTGCCATTTTTCCACGCTCCTTTCTCTTTTTATATGGTTGGTTGGAGAGGGGAGACCTCTCCCGTTGTTTCACGTGAAACACGGCAGCACTTCTGTTTCGGATTGCCATGTTTCACGTGAAACAAACGTTGTTCGGCTTTGCTTCCCACTGTTTCACGTGAAACAATGAGGCGTGTTTCCGGGGATATGTTTCACGTGAAACACTCAGGAATTTTGCCGCAGCACCTCGTCTGCCAGCCGCCGATAGGCATCCGCCCCCTTGCTGAACCGGTCATAGGCAATGATGGGCTTGCCGTGGCTGGGGGCCTCGGACAGCCGCACGTTTCGGGGAATCACGGTGGCGTAGACCTTGCCGGGGAAGTGGTGCTTGACCTCCTCCGCCACCTGGAGGGACAGATTGGTGCGTCCATCGTACATGGTCAGCAGCACACCCTCCACGGAGATTTTCCGATTCAGCCGTTTCTTCACCGCCCGGAGGGTGCCCAGCAGGTCGCTGAGCCCTTCCAGGGCGTAATACTCGCACTGCACCGGAATCAGCACGCTGTCCGCCGCGCACAGGCCGTTCAGGGTCAGCAGCTCCAGGGAAGGGGGGCAGTCGATGAGGATAAAGTCATAGCCGTCCTCGATCTGGTTCAGGGCATTGTCCAGAAGATGCTCCCGGTGAGGGCGGTCGATCATCTCAATCCCGGCGCCGGCCAGAGCCTTGTTGGAGGCCAGCACATCGCACCATTTGGTTTTCACAATGCCGCGCTTCGGGTCCGCCCCGCTGATGAGGATGTCATAGATGTTCACCGGCACGCTGTTCTTATCCACGCCCAGACCGGAGGTGGCGTTGGCCTGAGGGTCGAAGTCGCAGAGCAGCACCCGCTGACCCTTCTGGGCCAGGGTGGCGGAGAGGTTCACCGCCGTAGTGGTCTTGCCCACGCCGCCTTTTTGGTTTGCAATCACGATTCGTTTCGCCATTATGCCACGCCTCCGGTGCTTTTATGTGAATTCACGAGATGATACCTATATTATAACAGAAAGCTACACTTTTGCAACCTCTGAATGAAAAAAAGATGGAGAAAACACTGTAAAACGTGGGATTATTTTTGCCGGAAAGGGGTTTCGCAGGGGCGGAACTGTCCGCCGCCGCAAAAAAAGTTTGAAAATTTTCCGCAAACCCCTTGACAGGCGGGGGAGGGCGTGGTATAGTATCAGTGTGAGTTAGATATGCCTAACCGCAACGCTGCGGAACGGCTTTTTAAAATCAAAAATGGTTAGTGTATTCTAACCCAAGGAGATTGACCAACATGTGTCTGGAACAATCGCTGGTGAATCACTGCTCGCCCACCCTGGCCGGAATCAAGGTGGCCAGCCTGTACCGCTTCCTCATGGAGGACCAGCAGGCGTTCGCCAGAGAGTACAAGTGCCTGCGGCAGACGCTGAGCCGGCAGGGGCTGGAGCTGGTGATTTTGAAGGGCTGGCGGGAGCAGGGGGCCTTTCTGCTGCATGTCTACCGCCCGGCGGAGCTGGAAAAGCTGCTGGCGGACGGGGAGACGGCGGCCTACCTGACCCGGCAGGGTTACGACCTCACCGGGGGCCTGCGGCAGACGCTGTGCCAGCTGGTGGGCCGGGTGTGCTTCCAGAAAACCTTCCCCCATGAGATCGGGCTGTTCCTGGGCTATCCCCTGGAGGATGTTCAGGGCTTCGTGGAGCATCAGGGCCAGAATTACACCTGCCGGGGTATGTGGAAGGTGTACGGCGATCCGGCCGCCGCCCAGCGGCGTTTTTCTAGCTATCGCAGCTGTACGGAGGACTACCGGCGGCGTTACGCGGCGGGCACCCCCATCACAAAGCTGATCGTGGCATAAATCAAACGTTGAAAGGAAGTCTTATCATGAATAAAATCGCAATCGTCTATTGGAGCGGCACCGGCAACACGGAGATCATGGCAAACTGCATCGCCGACGGCGCCAGAGGCGCAGGGGCGGCGGTGGATGTCCTGTCCCCCGGCCAGTTCTCCGCCGCCGACGTGGACAACTATCAGGCCATCGCCTTCGGCTGCCCCGCCATGGGCGCCGAGCAGCTGGACGAGGACGAGTTTGAGCCCATGTTCTCCGGCGTGGAGGGGGGTTCTCTCCGGCAAAAAGGTGGCCCTGTTCGGCTCCTACGGCTGGGGCGACGGCCAGTGGATGCGGGACTGGTGCGAGCGCACCAGCGGCGACGGCGCCAACCTCTACGACGAGGAGGGCCTGATGCTCAACGGCACCCCCGACAACGAGGGAGAGGCCGCCTGTCAGGCCCTGGGCCAGGCCCTGGCGGGGTGGTAACGGCCCGGCAGTTCTTTTGGTAGAAAGGGCGCGGGGATTCCTTTTTGCATCACAGCCTCCAAGCTCAGCGCCTTTTTTACGATAAATCGGGGGGATGACCCCAACAGATCCTTCTTTTTCTCCTTTTCACGCGCCCCTGTGCGGATTGCCTGCCGCACAGGGGCAAAAACTTTCTTTGGGAGAGGCCCAAAGGAACAGGTCTTGCCTTCCCGGCGGGGTTTGGTGTCCTTAGATAAGGAATGATAAAGGAACTAAGTTGTTTCCATTCTCAATACTTGTCTAAGGAAAGTAAAACCTTAAATGAACGATATTGCCCTTTTGCAGTTGCATTCCGTAACAGAAGAACATCGCCATAAAAAAGCCGCTGACAGTTTCCCGTCAGCGGCTTTTTTTATTTAGCAACCTTAAGCTTTATTAGTAGCACACGCCCTGTGCCAGCATGGCGTCAGCGACCTTCAGGAAGCCGGCGATGTTGGCGCCCGCCTGGATGTCGCCGGGCATACCGTACTTCTCGGCGGCGGCGGCGCAGGAATCATAGATGGACTCCATGATGCCCTGGAGCTTGGAATCGACCTCCTCGAAGGTCCAGCTCAGGCGCTCGGAGTTCTGGCTCATCTCCAGGCCGGAGGTGGCCACGCCGCCGGCGTTGGAAGCCTTGCCGGGGCTGTACAGCAGGCCATTGCCCTTGATAACGGCGATGGCTTCGGGGGTGCAGGGCATATTGGAGCCTTCAAACACGCCGATGACGCCGTTGGCCACCAGAGCCTTGGCGGAGTCCTCGTTGATTTCGTTCTGAGTGGCGCAGGGCAGGGCGATGTCGGCCTTCACGGTCCAGATGCCGGAGCAGCCGGGGACGTACTTGGCGGTGGGGACATAGTCCAGATAGGTGCTGATGCGGGCGCGCTTCTGCTCCTTGATGACCTGGATGACCTTGTAGTCAATGCCGTTCTCGTCCACGATATAGCCGTTGGAGTCGGACATGGCGATGACCTTGCCGCCCAGCTGGGTAGCCTTCTGGTTGGCGTAGATGGCCACGTTGCCGGAGCCGGAGATAATCACGTCCTTGCCCTCGAAGCTCTGGCCGTTGGCCTTCAGCTGGGCGTTGGCGAAGTAGCACAGGCCGAAGCCGGTGGCCTCGGTACGGGCCAGGGAGCCGCCGTAGGTCAGGCCCTTGCCGGTGAGGACGCCGGTCCAGCTGTTGGTCAGCCGCTTGTACTGGCCGAACATATAACCGATCTCACGGCCGCCCACGCCGATGTCGCCGGCGGGCACGTCGGTGTCAGGGCCGATGTGCTTGCACAGCTCGGTCATGAAGCTCTTGCAGAAGCGCATCACTTCGCCGTCGCTCTTGCCCTTGGGGTCGAAGTCGGAGCCGCCCTTGCCGCCGCCCATGGGCAGGGTGGTCAGAGCGTTCTTGAAAATCTGCTCGAAGCCCAGGAACTTGATGATGGACAGGTTCACGTTGTCACGGAACCGCAGGCCGCCCTTATAGGGGCCGATGGCGGAGTTGAACTGGACGCGGTAGCCACGGTTCACCTGCACCTTGCCGTTGTCGTCCACCTAGGGCACCCGGAACATGACGATGCGCTCCGGCTCCACCATGCGGCCGACGATGTTCTGCTCCTCATAGCGGGGGTCAGCCTCCACCACGGGCACCAGGGTCTCCAGCACCTCATGGACGGCCTCCAGGAACTCGGACTGCTCCGCATAGCGGCCAGCCAGATCCTCATAAACGCTGTTCAGATAGTCATTCTTGATTGCCATAATCACAAATCCTTTCCTGGCGAAGGAGCAAGCCCCCGCACGATTGAATCACACCGGCCGGAGCCGGGGCAGGACGGGGCCTTCCCCCATCTTGCGCATCCGATCCGTCAGGACAGAGCTGCACCCTCCCAAGAAAGGAAAGGGCTATGCGGGTGTGCGGCGCACTCTCCTTCTCCCTGAGAGCGCCGCACAAGGGCACAGCACAAAATGGCATTTTGGTGACCCCTTTGTCGTCCTGTTCACTATACACTATTTTCCGGGATTTTGCAAGTAGGAAAATAAAAAAATCATGTAAACTTGCAAAAAAGGGGTTCTGCGATGGGTTTTTCCATGCTTTTGCCAATCTTCCTGCACTTTGATTGCAGGATTCAAATCATTTCTACGCAAAAAGACGGAAAAATTTCAAAGAGGCGCGGCAGGCGCAGCCGCCCGGTGAAGGAAAAAGGAGGGCGGCCTGCTCAATTTCCGTCTGAGGAAGTTCACCCCTCCACCGGCTGCCGCCGGCCCACGTTCCCCCAATGTCATCAACTTAAGGTGCAATCTATCTTGTGTTGAGGGAAAGAACGTACCCTTACAGTCAGATTTTCACGACCATAGGACGACAAAATTGACGCCACGTTCCGCCCGCCTTCGGCGGAGCGGAACGGGCGGCAATCGTACCCAGCCGCCATCGGCGGCAGCTTCGGCACGTAACAAGTCACTTCGTCTGTTGCCTGACAGACCACCTGATTGAGGAACAAGGCGGAGCCGCCAACGGGATACGGGGAGATTCTTAAGAGGGGGGCCACCGGCCTCCCTCTTAAGTCGTCCTCTTTTGCTACTTTTCTCGACGAATCGAGAAAAGTAGGCCCCGCCCTGGCAAGGGCAAACACCTGTTTCCTCCATCAAGCTTTGTCTTAGGAGGGAAGGTGGGCCGGGCGCACACTGTGCGCCCGGCAAACCTTTCGGTTATCACTGAGCTTGCCGAAGGAATGTGCTTTTCCGTGGGCAGGCAAAGCGGAAAGAAAAGAATGTTATCATCCAACAGCCCGGTTCCGCATGGCGGCTTATGGAAGGAGACAAGCGACGGGCGCACAAAGCGCCCCTACACGCGGGATTCCAAAGAAGAATACGCCCCAGTTATGACAAAATACGATAAAACTTTATCGAATTTCAATATACATTATGTCGGATGAAAACGAAATGCGGGGCCCCACTTTCCTCCACCCCTTTTCTGCTTATGATTGACAAAAGACGGAAACTCCTTTATAATGGTACCAGACGAGGCGGCGGCGTTCCGCCCCCTGCCCCGCAATGCTATGCTAAAGGAGCGTATGTCCTATGATCGTCTGTCCCTGGAAAGACATCAGCCGCTACTACGGCTGCCTGCCCGGCCTGAAGGAGGCCGTGGAGCTGGTCAACACGCTGGACCATCCCGCCGTGGGCAACTATCCCCTGCCCACCGGCCGCTACATGGTGCAGCACATCACCACCAAGCCGGAGGAGGGGGCGCTGTTCGAGGCCCACCGCCGCTTTGCCGATGTGCAGTACATCGTCTCCGGCGGGGGCGAGGACATGAAGTGGGCTCCCCTGGACACCCTGACCACGGTGAAGCCCTATGATGAGGTGAAGGACGTGGAGAAGCTCTCCGGCGAAGGGGTCACCATCCACATCCCCGACGGCTATGTGTACATCGCCTTCCCGGAGGACGGCCATATGCCCGGCCTGGGGCTGGACGGCGCCCGTGAGGTGGATAAAATCGTCATTAAGCTGCCCGGGTGAGGGGGTGTAAGCTGTTAGTGGCCAGTAGCTGGTCACCCCCCCAACCGCAAAACCGACCCGCAGGTGTCTCCACCCGCGGGTCGGTTTTATCATGATTTGATTGTGATTTTATTGTGAATTTCTTACCGGGCAATCAGGCTGACCCCGTCCATCTCGGCGGGCTTCTCCAGCCCCATCAGGTTCAGCATGGTGGGGGCAATGTCCGCCAGACGGCCGTCCTTCAGCTTCACGTCCGCGCCGACGATGCAGAAGGGCACCAGATTGGTGGTGTGGGCGGTGTAGGGCTTCACGCCGTCGTCCTGGAGCATCCGCTCCGCGTTGCCGTGGTCGGCGGTGATCAGGCTGACGCCGCCCATCTGGGAGGTGGCCTCCACCACCTTCGCCACGCAGGTGTCCACCGTCTCCACCGCCAGACGGGCGGCTTCGTAGACGCCGGTGTGACCCACCATATCGCAGTTGGCGAAGTTCAGGATAATCACGTCGTACTTGCCGGAGAGGATGCGCTCCACGCAGTTGTCGCACACCTCATAGGCGCTCATCTCAGGCTTCAGGTCGTAGGTGGCCACCTTGGGGGAGGCGATGAGGCACCGGTCCTCGCCGGGGAACACCGTCTCCGCGCCGCCGTTGAAGAAGAAGGTGACATGGGCGTACTTCTCCGTCTCGGCAATTCGCAGCTGGGTCAGGCCCAGGTTGGAGATATACTCGCCGAAGATGTTGTGAAGGCTCTCCTTGGGGTAGGCGATGGTCACGTTGGGCATGGTGGCGTCGTAGGAGGTGGTGCAGACATAGTTCACGTGGAAGAAGCCCTTCCTCCGGGGGAAGCCGGCAAAGTCCGGGTCCACGAAGGTGCGGGTGATCTCCCTGGCCCGGTCGGGGCGGAAGTTCATGAAGATGATGCTGTCCCCCTCGCCGATTTCAGCGTTCTCGGCGGTGATGACGGGCACCACGAACTCGTCGGTGACGTCGGCGTCATAGCTGGCCTGCATGGCCCCCACCGGGTCGCCGATGAAGCGCTGGGCGCTCTCGCCATAGACCATGGCCTTATAGGAGCGCTCCACCCGGTCCCAGTTGGTGTCCCGGTCCATGGCGTAGTACCGGCCGGAGATGGTGGCGATTTGAGCGCCGTACCGGTCGCAGGTCTCCTTCATCTGGGCCACAAAGTCCTTGCCGGAGGTGGGGGGCACGTCACGGCCGTCCATGAAGCAGTGGACGAAGATCTTCTCACAGCCCAGGTCGTGGGCCATCTTCACCGCCGCCTGGATGTGGGTGATGTGGCTGTGTACGCCGCCGTTGCTCATCAGGCCGTAGATGTGGACGACGGTGCCCGCCTCTTTGGCCGCCAGCATGGCGTCCTTATAGGCTTTGTTCTGGAAGAAGGTGCCGTCCTCAATGGCCTTGGTGATTTTGGGCAGGTCCTGGAACACCACACGGCCTGCGCCGATGTTGGTGTGGCCCACCTCGCTGTTGCCCATCTGCCCGTCCGGCAGGCCCACGTCCAGACCGGAGGCGGACAGTTTAGAGCAGGGGTTCTCGGCGAAAATCTTGTCCAGGTGGGGCTTTTTCGCGTTGTAAACGGCGTTGCCCTTGACCTGGTCGGTCAGGCCGTAGCCGTCCATGATGATGAGTGTAGTCGGAGTTTTCATAGGCATAGCCTCTTTCTAAACAAAATCTGTGCCGCGGAGACTTACTCCTGGTTGGCCGCGTTGATGATGGCGTTGAACTTCTCCGGCACCAGGGCTGCGCCGCCGATGAGGCCGCCGTCGATGTCGGGCTGGGCCAGCAGCTCCTGAGCGTTCTTCTCGTTCATGGAGCCGCCGTACAGGATGGTGACGGAGCGGGCCACCCGTGCGCCGTACAGCTTGCGGATGACGGTGCGGATCTCCTCGTTGACCTCGTTGGCCTGCTCGGCGGTGGCGGTCTTGCCGGTGCCGATGGCCCACAGGGGCTCGTAGGCGATGACCACATGGCGCATCTTCTCGGCGGGGATGCCGGCCAGGGCGGTCTTGACCTGGAGGTCGATCAGCTCCTTGGTGACGCCCAGCTCACGCTGCTCCAGGCTCTCGCCCACGCAGATGATGGGGTACAGACCGGCCTCCACAGCGGCCAGGGCCTTCTTGTTGACAATCAGGTCGTTATCGTTCCAGTACTGGCGGCGCTCGGAGTGGCCGATGATGACGTACTTCACGCCCATGTCCTTCAGCATGGCGGCGGAAACCTCGCCGGTGTAAGCGCCTTTCTCGAACTGGGAGACGTTCTCCGCGCCTATGGCGACACGGGTGTCCTTAAAGGCCTTCTGGGCGGCGGAGATGTTCACAAAGGGAACGCAGACCAGAATGTCGCACCACTTCGCCTTGGGCAGCATGGTTTTCAGCTCATCGGCGAAGGCTTTGGTCTCGGAAGCGGTCTTGTTCATCTTCCAGTTTCCAGCGATAATGGTCTTGCGGTATCTTCTATTCATGGTAAGGAACCTCTTTCTTTTGCGTTTTTATGAAATCGACAGCGGCGGCAGGCCGCAGGGTTTGCCGCTGCCGGGGGTTGACGGTTTTGGGAGCCTCTGAATCAATGGACGGGGGCGGATCGCGGGGAAGTTTGCCCCAGGCCGCCGCCCCCTCCGGGGAGTTTTTGGTCAAAGCACATTTGTTCAGAGGTCCCTCAGGACAGCCTGAGGGGGCAGAACGTCCGACCCTCCTCAGGCCCGCCTGAGACCGCCCCGCCCCGAACCGGGGCGGGCGGCAAAAGGCGGGGTCAGGGTTTGGAAATGCTTCCTTGTGCCGGGGCACCGGGAAGGATGCCCGGCGCCCCGGCATGTTTGGCAGGCAGCGCCCGTTTATCAGCACGGAAATCAAGGTTTGAAATTCTTTTGCGCAGAAACCCCTCCACCGGCTGACGCCGGTCCCCCTCCGCCGTCAAGCAGCATTTCCGCTGCGCTCCCTACCCTTTCAGGGGAGGTAAGAGAGCTGTGGGAATCGCCACGTCATTGGCTCCCCTGAAAGGGCGTAAGTGCCGCAAAGCGGTAGGGCTGTCAGCGCAGCTGACTGAGGGGTTCCTTTGGTACATTCAACCGAAGACTTGATTTCTGTGGCCACCGGCACGTTTGTTCTTGACAAATAATCTTCGATTATTTGTCAAGAAGCGCCCGTTTATCAGGGATGCGCCTCCGGCGCGGAATCCCGAGCGCGGCTCAAACGTGCCGCAGGCACGTTTGGCTGGATAAATTTTATTTATCCAGCAA